>JAQUHL010000040.1 GCA_028683635.1 Candidatus Cloacimonadota bacterium | reverse complement strand
TGTTCATTTCCGGAATGTGGGTTCGGTCCGGTCCTTAAATCCCTGTGGCTTCGGAGTTGAATCCACTGTACAATCCGATTCTGTAAACCGCTCTGCGCCATTTGGTATAGAGGCATTGGATCAGATTGATCATATATCTTTTGGTAAGAGTTTCATCGTTATATGTAAAGAATTCGATCAGCTTTTTACGGGAGAAGTGCCTGATCTGAGATTCCGTCTTGGCGGTGAGGATCGTGAAAATGGCATTGGTATTGATGAAAGTTTCCTCACCCCAAATATCTCCGGATTTGAGGGTATCCACGACGGTATTGTTGTGCATGACGGTAACTCTTCCGGATTCTATCCAGATCATGGAACCGGGATCGTCCGTGAGAGGAATGTTTTGTCCGGGAAGATATTGCAGGGTTGTACCCGTTGCCCGGAAGTCCTGCTGTTGCTGGGTGGAAAAGCCTCTTAGAAGCAACAGATCGATCAGTTCTGCCGAGATTTCCAGGGGAGCCAGGGAAAGAGTGCTTACCTCTCCCAGATCACAGCTATGCTTCAGTCCAGATTCCACCACCTTCATCAGTTCTTCTGCCTGAATGGGCTTGGTGAGATAGTGGAAGGCACCGCTGCGGATCGCTCTGATGGCAATATCAATGCTGGAATATCCCGTCATGATGATCACAACCGCAAGGGGCTGGATTTCCTTGAGTTTGACGAGGAAATCTATCCCTGTCATTCTGGGCATATAGACATCCACGAGATACAGTTCATATTGCTCGATCTGAACCTTTTCCAGGGCATCAACACCATCTACTGCAATTGTCACATCATACCCATTGGTCGTAAGAAATTCATGGATGATTTCCCGGATGTTCTGTTCATCATCAACAACCATAATTTTTCTGGACATCTCAATGCCCCCTTTCTTTTTTTACAAAAGGATGATTTTTCAAGGCATCCAACCTCATCAGGATCATATTTATTTTATTGATCGCTTCCGTGATCTCGTTTCCCGTCTTTTGCAAACCCTCGTCATCCAGTTCGATTCCCAAGCGTTTGACCCTGCTCAGGGAGAGGGAGATTATGCAGAGGGGAGTATTCAAGTCGTGATCCAGGTGCGAGATATCTTTGAGAACCGGCATCAGTTCGGAGAGTGTGTTCATATCTTCCCGTGCTGCCTGCAATTCTTCCCTGAGTTGGATAATCTCAGTTTCCTCTGCCTCGATCGTACTTTCCTGTTTCATCTTCAGATACATCTGATCGCTTAAGTAATTGGCAATCATCGAAACCCCGCAAAACAGGCCTGTATAGGAAAGAATGTAGATTATCATCTCTCCGGTTTCGTCCGCCGCGGCATTCAGGGGAGTTATCACTCCATACTGATATAGCAGGATCAGAAACAGTAGAGCCATGCTGCCGATCAGACCGGCAATGAAGCCTCCGGTCTGTGGTATCATTAGCGAAGCGGTCACTATCCCCAAGAGGTAGATCCACACCAGGGAAGAAGATAAGCCACCCGTGAAGTGCACCACATAGGTGGCAAAGATAATGTCCAGAACGATCTGAAAGATGACCACCCAGGTTCTGGTATATCGGGTCTGAAACTGGAAGAGGACGTTCAGGATAAATACTCCGAAAAATCCCCCGTAAAAGACCAGCTTGCCATCGTTGATTTGGGCATGGCTGAGATGGATAAGTCCGATGGAAAACAGCACGATCAGCATGAACCAGCGGATCATCGCCCACAGGTTCATCAGTTTCTTGCGGTCGTCGTTGTGCTGAGCAGTTCTTTGCATTATCTCGCTGCTGAGTTTTCCTTCTTCCATCCGGAGCATATTCTTTTTATCTTCATTATATACTAACATAAGTTTAATCCTTGATATATAGTATCTCTGCTGGGTTGATCACACCGTTGTAAAAATTGAACATCTCGGCGTCCGACAATGTGCGGTTATACAAGCCCACCTGATCCATCAATCCATACATATACATGTATTCGCTGGTTCCGCCTGAGCCCAGGTTTCGGATATCCTTCCTGCCCACGGTGAACCCATAGGTGCTGGGAATGGCCGGAAGAGTTGCCTGGTAAGCAGTGCCTTTCAGCACACCATTTACATAGGCTTTGAGGATTCCGTTGTTATAGGTAAGGGCGAAGAAATGCCATTTATCCTTGTTATGAGGCCATTTACCATCGGGTGTAAAGGGCACGGTGATCGTCGTCTGGGTATAGGCTGTGTTTACAGAGGTGAAATAGAGGTTTCCGTTTTGAAACCAGATCCCACCGGTGGGTTTATAGCGCAGGTTTTGACCTGGGTGCACACCCGTTGAAACGGTTGTATCATAAGGATCAGAAGGCAGCCAGACCAGCGTGGCGGCAGTTCGACCTTGCCTGATTTTGGCAAAGCAGACCATAGAGAAATTGCCGCTCACCTCTGTGGAAGCATTGCCCGGAAAGTCTATCCAGCCTCCACTTGATTCAAAGGATGCACATTTCCAGCCATTTACTCCCGAACCGTTCGGCCTGGTACTGATGGCTCCGTGGAAGAAACCGTCGTTGCCATGCTCAGAACTGTCATAAACCCTGTTGAAGGCGGGATTGAACTGGGGTTGATCCATCTCCAGATAAAAGCAATCCGGATTTCCCACTACCTGCGAAATCGGGAAATTAAATGCTATCTCAGCGGGGTAATGGATCGTTTGTCCCAAAGATGTACCCCGCACGTGAGTAATAGCCCGGTAGTGATTACCACTTTCCACGAAGGCATACTGAATGCTGTCGATGACGCAATTGCCGATCTGGAAGTTATCAAAAACCTCGGAAACCTTGAGGATCGACCCTTCCGAAGCTTGCAGACCCAGGGTGACGGAGTTTCTCACAGCAGTCCTGAGAGCATAATCGCTCACAGCCTCAGCTTCTTTGCTCAGTAACTGACGCACCATCACATCAGGCATCCTAAGCAAAGTCTTTTGTAAACTCATCATTATTCCCATATAGATCGTTCCCATTAGCACCACCACGACAATCATCGTTCGTCCCATAGGCCTGTATCACGCTCCACGCATATATGCATTCATGAAGAAGCATTTGATCTGAAGTTTGGTTTGCAGTGGTGGTTTGCTCGAATTGGGAGCTTCCCGTTTGAAAGTAAGCCAGATTTCAGCGGAACGGACGTTTGCTGCCACAGTTGTGAGTGCATCTGTCTTGGTATAATACCTGAACGCCAGATAGTCCACATAGAGGATGTATCCCAGATCAGCGAGCAATTCTCCATCCTGACGGATGGTTAGCGCTTTGCCCACATCGGTCTCAGTTCCAGAGAGGGCAATCTGGATGGAAACCGGTACCGGGGTAATCTGGTTTAACTGGTAATTCCAATAGGACTGAAAGGTTAGGGAATTCGCCCCGGCAGTCGTAACGGTCTGGTTCGGAGCATATCCAATCCCAGCCAGAGCGATGACGCTGTTCAGCTTGGTAGAAGCTCTTTCCATATGCTCCACCATACTGGCAAGGTACATAGCCTGATTTGCCGTGTCATGCAGACGATATTGGAAGGTGATCATCATCAGGATCAGCATACTGCCGATCAGCATTGCACCGAGAACGTCTAATATCGCGCCCATAATCTATAGATTCAGGTGGGTCTTGGTGTAAACACGTTTCAAGGTAACCGGATGTTTCAAGCCTGCCGTGGTATTGGCAGTAACCGAAACACTTACATATATATTATTCACGACCGGACTGGTAAGCGGAACCCCTAATGAATCGCAATCAACCGCTTCAATATCCAGGGTATATGTCTCTCCCACATGGGTGAGGTTCAGGGTGCGGGTCGTGTTGAAAGTAGTTTTGATGTTGTTGAAGGCAAGCTGTTTGCTGAACAGTTTGGCATCCACTTCATCCAATACCGAATGACAAAGCTGGCTGGCCTGAACGAAAGAACTGGCGTCATAAAGCCTCTGGGTTTGATTCCAGGAAGCCCTGTTATAGACCATGGATATCGAGGTGAAAAAGACCACTGCAAACATGGCCAGCACCATTTCGAACAAATTCATACCCGCCTCCCTTGCCAGGCAACAAATCTCATGTATTGCACGAGCAGTTTTTCCTTTTTCATGTTCTTAGTCCTTAATATAAAGCAGTTCTGCCGGGTTGATCACGGCATTGTAAAAATTATAAATCTCAGCATCCGACAAAGTGCGGTCATATAACCCCACCTGATCCATCAAGCCATACATATACATATACTCGCTGGTCCCTCCCGCACCCAGGTTGCGGATGTCCTTTCTACCCAGGGTCATACCGTAGGTATTGGTGATCGCAGGAAAGGGAAATCCTGCAAAACTGGTTCCTCTCAGGACGCCATTTACATAGGCTTTGACGATCCCGTTGTTATAGGTCATGGCAAAGAAGTGCCATTTATCCTTGTTATGAGGCCACATTGCATCCGGAGTGAAGGGTACCGAGACTGTAACCTGGTTATACCAGGTATTGACTGCAGTGAAATGCATATTGCCACCCTGATACCAGATTCCACCTGTGGGTTTATAGCGCAAGTTGTGTCCCGGATGCTCGTCTAATGCCACCTCGGTATCATAGGGATCGGAAGGGAGCCATACCAGCGTCGCTGCAGGATGACCGGCACGAATCTTGGCAAAGCTGACCAGGGTGAAATTGCTGTTCACCTCCAGGGAGGCATGACCGGGATGCTCTATCCAGCCGCCTCCAATGCCAAAACTGGCACATTTCCAGCCATTGGCACCGGTACCCTGGGGTCTGGTGCTGACGTCTCCATAAAAATTACCGTGGTTTCCGTTGTCCGAGCTGTCTTCCACAACGTTGAAAGCTGGATTGAACTGAGGTTGATCCATCTCCAGATAGAAGCAATCCGGCAGCCCCACAATCTGAGACAGCGGGAAGTTGAAGGCTATCTCAGCGGGATACTGGAGTTCCTCACCTTGCAGGTTTCCACGCACATAGCTGAGTGCCCGGTAATGATTGGCAGCTTCCACAAAGGTATATTGGATGCTGTCTATAATGCAGTTTCCCACCTGGAAATTATTGAAATTCTGAGTCAGTTTGAGCAAATTACCTGCTTCCGCTTGCAACCCAAGCTGCACGGAATTGCGTACCGCGGTCCTGAGAGCATAATCGCTCACGCTTTCTGCTTCCTTGCTCAGCAACTGGCGCACCATCACTTCCGGAAGCGAAAGCAGCCTGTTCTGCATGGAAAGCATGATCCCTGCATAGATGGTTCCCATCAGGACAACGACGACCACCATCACCCGTCCCATGATGTCTCCCTTTGCCTATCCAGTGCTTGATGCATTGTCCTCAGATATCCTCTGCAGTGGCAAAGACCACCTCTGCTACACTCGTTAAACCGCTGCGAATCCTCTCCACACCGCTTTTGCGCATGGATAGCATGCCATGCTTTTCAGCGATCGTCCGGATCTTTTCTTCGTCAATTTCATTACCGGCAGCCACGATCTCATTTCGCAGTTCCGGGTAAAAATACAGTGCTTCGGCAATGTTGACCCTGCCCTTGTATCCATTGCTGCACTTGGGGCAACCCACCGGCTCATAGATCGTCCCGCTGGCCAGTTCTTCTTCCGTGAGCCCAAGCTGCAGCGCCGCTTCCCAGTGTTCTTTACTGATAGGACGCTTACAGGCCTGGCAGAGCGAACGCACCAGCCTCTGGGCAATGATGATATTGATCGAATATGCCAGCAGGAAGGGTTCTATCCCCATCTTATACAAGCGGGTAACGGCACTGGGAGCATCGTTGGTATGCAAAGTGGAAAAAGTCAGGTGGCCTGTATTTGCCAGCTTGACGGCAATCTCTGCCGTGATCTTGTCCCTGATCTCGCCCACCATAACCACGTCCGGGTCATGACGCAAGATTGCCCTGATTGCCTGGTCAAAGCTCATTTTGTGTCCGATCTTGAGCTGACGTGCTCCCCGGATCACATATTCCACCGGGTCTTCACAGGTGAGGACGTTGATCGTGGGATTGATCACATGGTGCAAGGCAGCCATCAGGGTAGTGCTCTTTCCGCTACCAGTGGGTCCTGTGACGATCACAATTCCCTTGGAAGTATTGATTGATTTGAGAAATTCCTGCTCCGCCTGAACCTGGAAACCCAGCCTGCGGAAATCTGTGATCACCTTCCGGTCGTCGATGACGCGGATCACGATACTTTCAAAACGGCGTTCATACTCCGCTGAAACAATTGGTAATATAGAGATCCTGAACCGGATCAGATGGTCATCTATCAGCCTTTGGGCAAATCCATCCTGGGCTGTATCGCGCTCAAAACGGTCCACTCCGATGCTTCTATCCTTCACAACCGCCGTCAGTGCCTCTGCTGGCGTGTTTTCCTGACGGTGCCAGAGTTGGAGCTTGCCATCCACCCGGATGAACACGTCCACGGCATTTTTACCAAAGGGTACGATATGAATATCGCTGGCATCCCTCCGGACCGCTTCTATCAAGGCACCCTCAAAGAGATTGACCAGCAGGCTTTTATTGATCTCTTCATCCAGAGCCTGTTCGTTGAGCGTATCTTCCGAAGATCCCGTATCCACCAGCACTTCACCGGCTTCCTCCAGGAGCATCAGGAACTCGTTTCTTTGGGGGGCGATTTTATTGATCAGATCTTCAATGGTCTTGAGCTTGGTCCAGAACACCTCATATTTCTTGAAGGGGGTCTGGGAGGGAATATCCAGCATCAGCCGATCCGAAGTATCGCTGGCCAGAATTTGCAGGATATCTTTACCCGGTCCTGAGGTTCGGAAGGGGAATATCTTGTGATAAAAGAGCTTTTTCTTGAATTCCTCGGGAATTTTTGTAAGCAGATCCTTGGTTGATTGGATCTGTACATCCGTCAAAACATCCACCGTAATTTCCATTGGCGGAAAAGCATAGAGCTTGGCAAGAGCTTCATAGACGGGATCGTGGCTGACTTTGAGTTCTTCTACCAATATCCTGGATAAAGAACTCGGAGAGCTTTCGCCATATTCATACATCTTCTCGGTGGCTTTACTTACGATCTCTTTTTCCAGAACCCCTTTATCCACGAGATAATTTCCAAACTTGGTGAGTGCTGCCATCGATATTCCTTAAAATCCTGAACTGGGCGGTGAAATCGTGGCTATTTCCGCCGAGACAACCGTCAGCAAAGTAATCACGATCGAAATGAAGAGCCCCACAAAGGTGGAGATATACTCTATCATGGACGCCATCTTATAGGTGGTTTCCGCCTCATAATATGTGGCTATCTGCTGGGCTGCCTGGAGGATATTACCCGTCTCCTGTCCTGTTTTTAACCTGGTTATGGCAGTTTTGGTAAAAATCCCCGCTGCTTCCATTGCCGGCACAAAGGCCTCACCTTCCCTCAGCATCAGAGGAATGGTGATCGTCTTGATCTTTTGTTCCATATAGGCATTACGGCAAGCCTCTGCCGCAGTGCGGATGGTCTCTATGTTATCACCCGCTCCGGCATAGATGGTGCCAAACACCCTGAAATAGATTTCGATGCTGGATTTGTGGATCAGGTGCCCCACCATCGGTAGCTTGATCAGATGTTTATCCCTCCAGATCTTGCCGGAGGGCGTTCGCCACCACATGATCACGGATACTATCGGAGTTGCCACTAACAAAAGAATTGCCCACCATGTCTTTCCCAACCAGTCACTTAGCTGCAAAGTCTTCATGGTCATCACCGGGAGTGGCATGTCATATTGCAAAAACAGCTCGGCCGTGGCAGGAAATATCTTCACCACATAATATACCACCGCCCCCAGGGTGGCAAGCACGGCAAACATCGGTGAAATCAGCGCTTTCTTCACATTCTTCTGGATTTCCACATCCCGCTCGATAAACTTGCTGGTTGCCTCAAACACATCCGCCATATTACCGGACCTGGTGGCCAGACCCAGCATGAAAGCAGGAAACTTGCCAAAGACGTTGGTGAAGCGCATAAAGACTTCGCGCCCCTCGGCTCCCGCTTTGAGCTGGTTTTCGATCTGGATCAGAGCATCCTTCATTGCCCGGTTAGTCTGCTCCTCCGCCAGCATTCCCAGGATCTTGCCAAAGCTCATCTTATCCTTAAGCATCGTAGTGCTGAGCTTGATAAACATCAGCACATCCTG
This sequence comes from Candidatus Cloacimonadota bacterium, assembly GCA_028683635.1. GTDB lineage: Bacteria > Cloacimonadota > Cloacimonadia > Cloacimonadales > Cloacimonadaceae > JAQUHL01. The sequence goes on along the minus strand of JAQUHL010000040.1, from coordinate 1,570 downwards.
GTTTGAGGGCTTGACCGGCAGATCCAGAAGTACCGGATTGATCCGGAAATTCGAGTAACCCAGCTTGGTGAGGGCATTTGCCACCTCTTCCTTGGAAAAGGCAGAAAGCCTCCCGGTGACAGATGGTTTGCCCGCTACCATCACTTTGTAGAGAAAATCACGCTTCTGCTCGACAGAACGGATCCTGAGCTGATACTTCTGCTGAAGCTTCTGCAAATGCTCTTTCGCTTCTCTTTTGCTGCCAACGGAATAGGTGCCCTGCACCAACCTTCCTTCCGGACTTATGCCCTTGAAGCGATACTCAAGAATCATAATTTTCTCCTAAAAAACTGCACTGTCCGTAAATCCGGAATACCCCGAGTCTATGGACAGTGCAATACAAAAGAAAGACCAAGAATGGTCAAGTAAAAAAAGCTGACCATCCTTGGCACATTAAAATCTGGTTGTTAGCCTTAGCTACCAGCTACAGCTTGTGTTCCAGTTACGGCAGCAATTTCACCTGTTGCCAGGGTAATGGTGGTGGTCACTTTGGGGTTGGCATCGTTTCTCACTTCCTTGCCAATACCTGTGATGGTAACTGTGGAACCATCAGCAGCAGCGGAAACTGTGAAGGTACCATTGTCGGTGGTGACGTTAAAATCGGTGTCATCAAAACCGATGGCTGTGGCAACCTTGGCGTTGGTTACATTGGCGGCAAGCTGGCCGGCGCCGGCAAGAGATTCGGGCTTCTTGTAGTATTCAATGACTTGGACTGCATATCCCTGAGCTTCGGAAGCAAGGGCTGTCTGGTTTGAATTATAAGCCTGGTTTCTGAACATGGTGATACCGACGGCAATTGCGACACCGACGATGATAACACTAAGCACGATGAGTAGAATTTGTTGAGTTCCCATGAGTATTTTCTCCTTTGTCTTGAGTTATTTTTTTGGGTTTTCACTCTATTATTTTGCGTTCTTGCGTTCGCAACTACCCTATGTGCAAGTCTTGTGCCAAATGTGTTTTTTTGCTATTTTCCTTCTCAAATAGCTTCACATTACCTTGTTTAACATGCTCTTATCCTCTTTGATGACTGCCAGTATTAGCCCTCATTCCCAAGCTATCTCATAGCATATATGTTATCCATGATATACAGGACAAAGATCACTACTGTATCTCATTCTATACACTTCTCTCTAACCCTTCCTGACTCGTCCTGGATTCCCGATGTCCCGGGAAAGACGGCAAGAGTGGCTTAAGTGGTGGAGAACTGGATTCCCGAATAGATAAAAAGACCATTGAATGTGGTTTGGAATATCTTAGCCCAACGGGCGGCATATCATAGGCAGGGCGTGGAGCGAAGCGTAACCCCTGTACAGGCACAACCCCACAACCACCCAAGATCCGGCAGGGGCGACATCCAGCCCAACGGGCGGCATATCATAGGCAGGGCGTGGAGCGAAGCGTAACCCCTGTACAAGCGCAACCCCACAACCACCACCCAAGCCCCGTCAGGGGCGACACCCAGCCCAACGGGCGGCATATCATAGGCAGGGCGTGGAGCGAAGCGTAACCCCTGTACAGGCGCAACCCC
>JAQUHL010000039.1 GCA_028683635.1 Candidatus Cloacimonadota bacterium | reverse complement strand
ATATCGACAAATCGGGATGTGCAACGGTCTTTCTGTACTATTTCATGAGAATGAGTTTTTGAGTGAGGGTTTTTCCTGATACATTCATCCGGAGAAAGTAGATTCCTGAAGCCAGTTTTGTGCCGGAATCACTCAGGCCATTCCAGGTGAGGGTGGACTTCCCGGCAGGAAAATATGAGCCGGAGTATTTTTTCACGAGCTGCCCTTTCAGGTTATAAATTCCAAATTCCGGAACGCCACCTTTTGCAAGTTCAAACTCGAAGTTTGTGTTAATCTTGAAGGGATTGGGATAGCAGTTCAATCTGAAAGACAAGGCAGGAACCGCATCGGAAGGAATGCTCACCCACGGATAATCCAAAAAAGGGTATCCGGAATTGATCGAATGGTCTGTATCGTGATGCCAGATTTCGGCAAAATCCCAGCCTACGTAAGTGTTTGCGTCATAAGGATAGGTCATCTGGACGGTTGTTCTTGCCTCACCATAAGGATTGACTGTGTTTTGCACAAGATCGGAATTCCAGTAGCTGGCAGTGATCTGCCCATCGTTCAGGAATCCGGCAATCCCTCCAATGGTTCCATCACACACAAATTCTGAGGCTGAGTAGCAATTAACTATTTGGGCGCCTGTAACAAGGCTACCCACAAGTCCTCCGATTGCAGCTGTTCCGGTAAGTCTGCAACGAGCACTGCAATTGGAGATCACTGAGGATATTTTCGCACTACCTGCCAGGCCGCCTATGGCAGAATGTCCCGTGATCTCAACCTCTGCATGGCATTCTTGCAATGGAGTACTCACCAGATCTCCCACTAATCCTCCCAAGCCATCCCAGCCCCATACAGATCCATAAGCATCGCAGTTCTCGATGGAAGAGTAGTTTGCCCAGCCGGTGAGAAGACCGCAGTAATTTTCTCCTTCCAGGGTAACGATGGCCAGGCAGTCCTGCATCGTACTACCACTCAGCAGGCGTCCGGCAATTCCTCCGATGTCCTGGCCTAACCCACTTATTTCTCCCCTCACCGTGCAGCTTAAGATAAGCGAGGATTCGCTTATTCCCACCAAAGCACCCGCGGCATAATCACATAGTATGAAAAACCCTTGCAGCGTGATGTCCCTAAGCTGGGCATTTTGGATTTTTCCAAAGAGACCCAAGGTCGGTTGGGTGGTATTATTGATGTACATGTAAAGGATCTTGAAACCGTTTCCATCATAAACTCCGGAAAAAGGATCTGTTGTGCAGATTGGCTCCCATCCCAGAGCATTTGAATACGGGGGCACGTAAAGATCGAGATCTGCAGTCTGAATAAAGTGCGCCGTTGGGTAGTTGCGCACGTTGTTCAATTCATCCGCCGTAGCCACCTGGTAAGGATCTTCCTCTGTTCCACTGCCTCCGGAAAACTGTGCCAGCAGTACTGAAGAACAAAGCAGAAACGCCAGCGCAAAAAACGTGATTCTTAAGTAGCTCATTCTCATCTTGTTATCCTCGTTTTGAAATTCGATGTTTAATATTGTAATCTTTTTCCCGGCTGATTATTTGTCAAGCCTTTTCCCGGTTTTTTTTACTGCCTAAGTCTATTGAAAAATGGGTTGTAGGGCGAAACACTACTCCTTTTAGGGTGGAGGGCGGGAATAGATTTACATAAATATGCCTCACAACCAGCATATCTGGAAGTTTGTCTATCGACAAATCGTGATGTGCAACGGTCTTAATGTGAACAAGGTGTGAACGCCGATGACTTGCACTCCGGTCCCATCAGGACGGCATTTCAGATAGCACGGCAACGTGGAGTGAGTTGCTCCTGATTGTGTCTGCGCCAAATACTCCAATAATTGATCCCGCTTGCAACGCCTGGCAAGCAGATCCAGGTTTCCAAGTACCCTTAGGAGCGCTTCATTGAGCGCTCTTAAGGGCATATTGTTGTTTTATTTATCCGCAGGGCTGATGACCATCCAGCGGACGCCAAATTTATCCGTCAATGATCCGAAGTAATCTCCCCAAAAGGCTACTTCCAGCGGCATGGTGATTGTTCCGCCGGCTGAAAGCTTTTCCCAGATTTGATCTGCTTCCTTTTGGCTATCGGTATTAACCATTAGTTCGACATTGCCGTCGAAACCGACTCTCTGCCCAAACTCTTCGAGAACATCAGCTCCCATCAGAGAGGTTTCTTTGCTGATCGGCAGACTCATGTGCATGATTTTTTCCTGCAATGCTTCCGGAAGGGGTTTGCCATCTTCGGTGGGCATATCCCTGAATTTTCCAACGTAAGGAAAGTCTCCACCAAAGACCGATTTATAGAATTCAAAAGCTTCGAGGCAATTGCCTTTGAAGTTCAGATAGGGGTTTACGGTAATCATATTATCTCCTTTGTCGCTGGGCTTAAGGCCCTAAGGACAGGATAGTCATTTTCTTTAGCTCAGCCAAAACAATAACTAACTCAGGAACACCGTTGCACATCCCGATTTATCGAAATACAGACTTCTAAACATGCTGGTTGTGAGGCTTGTTTTTGGAGTAGGGCTTCGCCCTGCAACCCATTATTCAATGGTCTTTTGTGATAGCATTGCTCTCTGCCAGTAATCCTTGCAATCCTCACTTGATCACGCTCACTTTGATAGTCCGGACCTGCCTGCCATCCTGATGCAGCTTCAGAAAGTAGATGCCACTGCCCACGGCTTTGCCACTGGCATCATCGCCGTTCCACCAGAAATGATGCTGTCCCTTGCCACACACACCCTTACTGATGCTGCGGACCAACTGCCCTTTGAGATTGTAAACCTCCAGGCTGAGATCGGCTTGTTTATCGAGTTCCAGGCTGATTTCCGCCCTCCCGGAAAAGGGATTGGGTGAGATCCTGATGGAGCTGGCTGCGGGGTAACACTCCACGGGATTGGAGATGTAGCCCGTATATTCATTGCACCCGATATCGATCCTACCTTCCCAGATGCGGGGATTGCCATAGAGATCGGTGGCAGGAAGCAGCAGGCCGGTGGTATCCTGAATCCCGGCATTGATGCAGGGAGAGCTGTTGCCCAGCCTGTAGCTGAGCGGATCGCTCCAGTCATAGGCACTGAACATGGGATCTGCAGAGAAATTATCCTCCTCGAACAGTACCTGGTTACTGGCATCTATGTAGCAGGACCCTGGATAGCCTGTGATCAGATTGTTGGCAATGCCGATGTGGGAGATGTAATCCCAGGGGGTGGAATCGGGAATAAAAATCTCATGGGCAGTGTCGTTATCAAAGATGTTATCGATAATCCTCAAATTGCCACATAGATAGGCGGCATAGTCTGCTCCCCGGTTATGCACGATCGTGCTGTTTGTGATCTGCCCGGGATTATCATGGTTGTAAACCACCACCAGGGGATAGTTCCCATTGGTCTGGTTATTCATCATCAGCAGATTTGAGATTCGCAGTTGTGGATCCGTGGCATAGGAAAATGTGAATCTGGCAATAGGATGCTCCTCATAGTAAACGCTGCAATTGCTAATCGTAACGTTTTCCATATCCACCCGGTTGCCACCTCCTTGCAGCACTGGAAATGGGTTGCTGTCCTCATCTCCGCTAATGTGGCAGTTGTCAATGGACAGGCCATAGATCTTGCAATCCACCGCATTAAAGAATATCCCGGCAAGCCTCGGTGAAGATAAATTCTTCAGCCTGATGTTCTCAAGAGTGCAATTAGAGGGGTAGTAGCTACTTGAACCAATCATTATTCCAGCAATATAAGGAGAATAGAAATCACTTATTTCGATATTCGACAATTTCAACTCTATGCATTTAGAGATTACTACCGAATGACATAGTACAAGATTGGAGTGTTTGATGACCATGTTACTGAAAATAAAAGAAGTTATACCTGATAGTGCTACTGTTTCTGCATATTCGGCATTCTCTAAAACTGGAAGTTCTTCCGGATCACCAACTATCGAGACATATGATTTTCCGCCAACAGGATAAAAATGTCCATTTTCCGAGGAATAGGTTCCGGATGCCAGATGTATGATCTTGGGATTCAAGCTGTCGGATGCCACCTTTTGCATCGCTAAGTGGATAGACTTAAGTGGAGTTTGAGGACTAAGTCCATTGTTTTCATCGGATCCTGAGGGTGATACATAGAAATCCTGATTGATCTCATTTCTAATCCCCGACTGGATGTCAACTACTAAAAGGTTGCCATTTTCTCCATTCGGATTTGACTTTGAATATCTGATATAGAAATCACTTGTGGGATTCAGGGTAGCTGTTCCGAGGTAAACGCTGAGATTGACTTGGGGATTGGCAGCAAAGATGTCTTGAACCGATCCCGCTGTGTTGGAATATACATCAGACCTGTTTACCTGATCGAAGATCACAGTTCCAAAATAGTTAATATACATTCCACCACCATGAGCAGCATAGTTTTCGGTGATCAGACAATTACTAAGATACACGGTACTGCTCATTACCCGAACACCTCCTCCGGCATGAGCAGAATTGTTTTTGATTACGCAGCTTCTTACATAAAATGTGGAGGCATCCACAATATTGACACCACCCCCACTGGATTGGTTGATTCCTTGCATATATGCGTCTGTTCCTGATCCATTTACAATGGTAAAACCATGTAGAGTTGCATTGGTGGTTGGGAGAATGGAAAGCACCGTGGAGCCGTTATGGTTCCCATCGATGATTGTATTGTGCCGGTAGGCTTCTTCCCCAGTAGTAAGTTCCAGGCTGGCAAGAGTGATGTTTTTCCCGTTGTAGTTTACGTTCTCGATATAGGTCCCGGGATAAACCAGCACGGTATCTCCATGTGCTGTGGCATTAATTGCTGCTAATATGGAAGTGTAGGCCTGGCTGCCATCGAGGGCTACTGCCCTGGTGACCGAGACCATCACTTTTGGTATCGCTATCAGTAAGATCATCAATGCAATCTTCATCCTCATCATCCTCACTTGATCACGCTCACTTTGATAGTCTGGACCTGCCTGCCATCCTGATGCAGCTTCAGGAAATAGATGCCGCTGCCTACGGCTTTGCCACTGGCATCATCGCCGTTCCACCAGAAATGATGCCGTCCCTTGCCACACACACCCTTACTGATGCTGCGGACCAACTGCCCTTTGAGGTTGTAAACCTCCAGGCTGAGATCGGCTTGTTTATCGAGTTCCAGGCTGATTTCCGCCCTCCCGGAAAAGGGATTGGGTGAGATCCTGATGGAGCTGGCTGCAGGGTAACACTCCACGGGATTGGAGATGTAGCCCGTGTATTCATTGCACCCGATATCGATCCTGCCTTCCCAGATGCGGGGATTGCCATAGAGATCGGTGGTAGGAAGCAGCAGGCCGGTGGTATCCTGAATCCCGGCATTGATGCAGGGAGAGCTGTTGCCCAGCCTGTAGCTGAGCGGATCGCTCCAGTCATAGGCACTGAACATGGGTTCTGCAGAGAAATTATCCTCCTCGAACAGTACCTGGTTACTGGCATCTATGTAGCAGGACCCTGGATAGCCTGTGATCAGATTGTTGGCAATGCCGATGTGGGAGATATAATCCCAGGGAGTGGAATCGGGAATAAAAATCTCATGGGCAGTGTCGTTATCAAAGATGTTATCGATAATCCTCAAATTGCCACCTAGATAGGCTGTATGCGCCGCTCCGCTGTTCCGGGAAAAAGTGCTGTTGATAATGTGACCTTGATTGGGTTGATCGTAAACAATATACACAGGGCTTTGCCCGTTAGTCTGATTGTTGGCCAGGAGCAGATTTGTGATTCGCAGATAGGGATCAGTGGCATAGTAAAACCCCATGGAGATAATGGATTGCTCTGGATAGGCCATGCTGCAATTGGTGATTTGTACATTTTCCAGATCCATTCGGTTGCCTCCTCCCCGCAGGATGGGATAAGGAGCTGTGTCTTCATCACCTGTATTATGGCAGTTATCCATCACCAATCCCCTGATCTGGCAATCAACTACTCCTAAACTGAGACCTGCAAGCCTCGGAGATGTAAGATTTTTGAGCTTGATGTTCTCAAGAGTGCAGTTTGAAGGATGATAATTATTTGAGTTAATCCTGAAACCTGCTGTTCGGGGTGAATAAAAATCGCTGATTTCGATGTTTGACAAATATAGCTCTTTGCACATTGAGATATCAAAGCAATCCATCGGGGTCTCTCCCAGTTGTCTGATGATAACATTGCCCAAACTGAACGATGCCAGGGAATACAGGGCTACAAAGAGTGAATACCGGCTGTTTTCCAGGACCGGCACATCTTCAGGATCACCAAGCAGGGTGACAAAAGATTTTCCCCCCAGCGGATAAAAATGCCCTTCCTCCGAGGAGTAAGTTCCGGAGGCCAGATGGATGGTCTTGGGATTCAAGCTGTCCGATGCCACCCTCTGCATAGCCAGATGAATGGACTTGAGCGGGCTTTGAGAGCTTAAACCATCGTTTTCGTCCGATCCAAATGGCGAAACATAGAAATCCTGGTTGATCTCAGTTCTGATTCCATCCTGGATATCAAGCTCCAGCAAGTTGCCCATGCCGTCGTTGGGATTTGTCTTGGCATAATATATATAGAAATCGCTTGAGGGGTTCAGGGTGGCAGTACCAAGGTAAATAGAAAGATCGACTTGCGGATTGGCGGCAAGAATATCCTGGGTCGAAGCCGAAGTATTGGAATACACATCCGATCTTTGTTCCTGGTCAAAGATCACTGTGCCAAAATATGCGATATAGATCCCCCCCCCATGACTGGCGTAGTTATCTGTAATGGTGCAATTGCGCAGATACAAAAGCCCATTATATACTGTCAATCCGCCCCCGCAAAGGGCTTCGTTGTCCCTGATAACACAATTGGAAAGCCTGAACGACTGCATTTCACTGATACAAACACCTCCCCCTCTCGAATAGTTTATACCGGTTAACATTGTTTCATTACCCGAGCCATTGACAATGGTGAAGCCATAAAGAGCGGCATTGGTGGTTGGGAGAATGGAGAGTACCGTCGAGCCATTGTGGTTACCGTCGATGATGGTAGTGTGCCGGTAGGCTTCTTCCCCCGTAGTAAGTTCCAGGCTGGCAAGAATGATGTTTTTCCCGTTGTAGTTTACGTTCTCGATATAGGTCCCGGGATAAACAAGCACGGTATCTCCATGTGCTGCGGCATTAATTGCTGCTAATATGGAAGTGTAGGCCTGGCTGCCATCGAGGGCTACTCTGTGGAGATTAGCCTGTAAAACTGAGGTGCTTAGCAAGATCAGCAAGGCCACTATCGGTATCCCCAGCCCCCGGATTCTGATGTTTATTTTTTTATTCATAGTCTTCCTTATCATAGCAGTATGGAGCAGGGTGCAAGGACAATGCTTTGCACCCCGCCCTATCAGTAAAGAATTATTTCATCATTAACATCTTGCGGGTATGAACCTTACCCTGGGCTTTAAGCACAGCGAAATAAACTCCGCTGGATACTGTTTTGCCCGTGTTGTCAATACCGTTAAAGACGATGGTATGCAATCCGGCATCCCGGTTTCCATGGACGAGGGTTTTCACGAGCTGTCCCTTGACGTTATAAATCTCAAGGTTCACCTCGCCGGCTTCAGGAAGGTTGAACTTCAATGTTGTGCTGGGATTGAAGGGATTGGGATAGTTTGAAATATAGAGCTTGGGCTCGATTACCTGGGATACATGGTCTCCCTTGATCTGGAGCAGATAATAATCCTGTTTCTGCCCAAATGCTGGATTCTGCTGCACAAACATCTCCTTCTCCGCATCCCACAAGGTATATAGGGGAACAGTTTCCGGAACAGCTTTGGAAGTATAGTACATTCTCAGTTCGATCTCGGGGTTATAGACAAGATCATCCACTACATAACCCTGGATCTCGACCAGGTTATCTTTCACAACCGTCGCACCCTTGCACACATCGTCTATGAACAGACCGATCTCTGCAGGTAATTCACAGTTCTCAAACTGGACATAGAAGGGTATGTAATCCACTTTTTCTTCATAGAGATAGTATTGGGTAGCTTCCTTTTCAATGGGTTCGCGGGCAGGCCCCTCGGCGTTCCAGATAAGGGAAGCATCATTGAAGCATTTAACGATTACGGCATCGCCATATTTCAGGGTCGGCAAGACTCCCTGAGTGAGAACCACGATCCAGGGACTATCGGGTCTGGGTCTTAGCCTGGAGGCCGTCCAATTCTGGGTCTGAATGAAATGCAGGTTACTGAGCTGATCACCGAAGGCATCGGTATAGAACTGGGTTCTTTCCACGAAATATCCGATCCAGTTTTCATTCACTACGTTCGGATTCCCAGCCACCCGGCTGTACAATTGAATAGGGGTGTCTTCAGGTGTCATTATCCCTGGGGTGGATATTTCTCTGGTGATGGTGTTTTGCTCGGACATCGATACCTTGTAACCGTATTGGGGCAGCATTGCATGGTCTTCGCCAATAAATTCAGATTCAAAGATGTTTATTGCCATTTCCTCCTGGTTTCCAGGTTTCCACCTGATTTCATCCAGGATGTTTTCACTCTCGAATGGAGCAAAGAAAGTATAGGCCCAGCTTGGATTATTGAATATCGGGTTCCAAAGCCTGTCCATCGATGGAAAACTCAGCCATTTTTTCCCGTTGCGCTGGGATGCTGGCGGAAATGAATATGTAATATACTCATGAGGATAATCGCCATACTGCACCGCACCCATATCCAGACGGTCGTATCTGACACTGTTTACCAGACCACCGCCATCGACACCGAAGGCACTCATGATACAGGGGCTTCGGACTGTGGAATCCCATTTCAGCTCAAAAACGGCATTGGCAGCATCGATAAAAACAGGGTCGGCATCGATGTTGTAGAGAGGAACGGGATGTCCCTCAACCTCATAGTAATAGTAATGATGGTTCAAAGCATTGTTGATGTCACTATAGCGGATATACACCGGTTCAAACTCCAAATCTGGATTCACTCCCATAACCTGCCTTTGAGTTATTGAAGGTTGGGAATGGTTCCCGTATGTGTTGTTCCACACGATGTTGTTATAAAAATCTCCAAAACCTGTGTGATAATGGTTAAGTCCCAGAGCAGTGTATCTGTCGTATAAACTTGCGACAATGCTGTGGTTATTGACAATGGTATTGTTATAGATATCCACGTTGGAATTGGTCCCGTGAGTGGAAAACTGCACAATGATTGCGGAGCTATGGAGATCATCCACATCACAAAAATCATTATTCATAAAGGATTCATTATTAAAGAATTGGGAATATTTGATTTCCAGACCGACGGTCCCGGCACAATCATATTCCCAATACAAAGCCGGCGCATTTCCCCAATTACAGGGATTGTTCAGGCTCTCATAGGTACTATTGTTAAAGAACCTTGAGTATTTGATGATCTGATACCCGCCCAGGGTGTAGGATCCTCCTCCCCGGGGTCCGTATGGATAGAAATGCTCCAGTTCGGGTTCCGTATAGCTGAGCCAGTTTTCATAAATGTCACAATGCCTGATATCCATTGAACTCCAGCGCTGATAAATTCCCCCTCCCCAGGTTGCTGTGTTGTGATGGATTTTACACCAGTTCAGAGCAATCTTTTGATCACAATTGGTATTATCGCTACCTTCACTGAAGATTCCACCACCCCGGTATCCCCAGGTCGATCCTTCTCCTGCCGTGTAAGTTCCCTTACCCCCAGAAATATCCAAACCCTGGATAAGGATTTTGGGATGTGTAAACTCCTCATTGTTATAACAATCCCTTACCAGAATTACGGATTGGAAATCTGGATCTTCCACCTCATCAGGAAGTTGAATCTGAATCGGCAATTGCTGAAAGTCATCCATTTCCGGGTCAAACTCACTCCTGATTATCAGATCATAGTCAATTCCGATAATGAAAAGCTGTTCCCGGAAAATACCGACTGGATCGTGCCCTGCCCGGATAATGATCTC
>JAQUHL010000038.1 GCA_028683635.1 Candidatus Cloacimonadota bacterium | reverse complement strand
CAGTACTATGGTGTGGAACAATGCCAGGCGATTGACAGATGGCTGGAGAACAATCCGGATTCGGAAGTTGAACCTCAGATCCTGCTTCGGACCTGGTTGATGCGGATGAAGGATTTTGCCGCATCGGATATCGATTTCGGAGCTCCAGGCTGTCAGAAATATATCTGGAACAGGGTGTTTGGCATCAAAAAACCGATTACAGAATTTGGAGAATATGAGTATCTGGAGACTTCTGCCATCATCCTCTCCTGGCTTACCCCTATCCAGAAACAAAAACTATACGAGCGCAAAAGCCTGGATTTTTCCCTGGATATCTCCGAGGGTAACTATATCGCCAGATTCAGGGGTTCGGTATATTTTGACCGCAACTTCCTGTGTGCCAATTTCAGGCGTATAAACGACAAAACTTTCAATATGGATCAGCTTGGTATCCCCAAGATCGTTGCAGACAGAATGAATCTCAAATATGAAAAAAGGGGTCTGGTACTGATCACCGGAATTACCGGCAGCGGCAAAAGCACCACCCTGGATGCCATAATCGATCTGAACAACCGGGAAAACGCAGCCCACATTGTGATTATTGGCCACCCGATCGAATATATCCACGAATCCAAGATGTGCCTGGTGCGCCACCGGGAAGTGGACGTGGATGTGCTCTCCTTTGAACGTGGAGCGATTGAGGCTCTGCGCCAGGATCCTGATATCATCGTGGTGGGTGAAATGCGGGATCCGGATACGATCTCCACAGTCCTCGAGATCACGGATAGTGGGCACAAAGCCTTTTCCACACTACATACAAGCTCGGCGATCGATTCCATTCACAGGATCGTGGCAGAGTTCCCTCCCGATGAACAGGAACGTATCCGCAACCGGCTGGCCGATCTACTCACGGTGATTATCTCCCAAAAATTGGTTCCCACAGTGGATGGTAAATTGGTGCTGGCCAAGGAAATACTCTCCGTGGACAGCTCTTCCCAAGCAGCCATCCGCAATAAAAACATCGGCGAAATCTATCAGATGATGGTTGAAGGTAGAAGATATGGGATGACGACTCTGGAGCAAGACCTTCTGGATCTGTATCGCAAGGGTATTATCACCAACAAAAGTGCAATGAACTATGCCAATAACAAAAAAAGAATGATGCAGCTTCTGTCTGCACCATAATTACTGGAATCGGGGCTAAGAATGAATAAACATGCCAAACAGGCTTTTGGAATCTTTGAAGACGGACCGGTAGTAACCTTTGTGAATCTGGTACGGGACGAAGATATCGTCTATATTCAGGCATTAGACCGCAATGAACTGGTGGTTCCCCTTTACCGGCGCTCTGCGGATGAGGGGGTTGTCAGCCTCGAACCGGATACCTGGGACAAGGAGCACTATACCTCTGAAGATGAAGTGAAGTTCGATGATTTCTCGGCTGAGAGTGAAGTGGAATTCCAGCTTCAACCCTTTGATAGAATCCTTGCCGGATATGACCTGAAACACGGTGTTATCGCCCTGAATGTAAACGAAGAAAACCTGAAAATCATCCCGGATTCCCCCACTTCAAGTTCAGGGATCAGGAAAACTATCAAACAAACCCTCGAAAAAGAAGCCTATAAAAACAAGGATTGGCAGCATTCGGAAGTCAATGTCGGAGGGGTGCGCCAGCTTTGGATTCATAGCGGGATCAACCAGCTTCTGGAATTGGTGATAGACTTTCAGCGAAACAACAAGGTCACTCCTTTCTACCAGCTTGCCGATGCCAATGATATTGCGCTCACAGATTTCTTCAAACTAAGCATCAAAGATAAGACCAAGAAAGAACTTCTCGTCTATGTGGGTCATGAATACAGAAAAGCCTTTCTCTTTGAAAATGGAGAATGGTACATGACCCTGCCTTTACAGATAGCCCAGAAATATCCGGATCCCGAGATCCTTTATTCCAAGCTTTCTCTGGCCCTGGACAGTGCCCAGGTTTCTGATCCTGATTGCATCTTTCTCTGTGGGGCAAACATCAATGCCGATGCAGTGGACTACCTGAAAACCCAGTTTCCGGATGCCGTGATAGACTTCATGCGGTTTCCCCAATTGGTCATTGAGCGGGGAGAAGCAGAGACCTTTGACTACAAGTATCTGGGGCAGTTTGCTCTCTCTATTGCTCTGGCATACAAAGCCTTATATCCAGAGGATCCACGCTTTACACCCAGCAATTTCCTGCCTGCCAGAATAATTGAAGGCCAAAAGGTCTTCAAGATCGCCTGGCATGGATTTCTCACCATGGGAGCAATCTTCCTGGTATCTGTATATGCCACCTGGACTCTTCTGGGTGCCAATCTTACCATGCGAAAAACAAAGCAAAAGAATTCGGATCTCAGCCTGGAGATTGCCACCAAACGTCTGGAAGCAGGAGAGATTAAGAAAATCCGGGACGACATCGCCCAGCAGGAAAAGACCATCGAAGCCATGCGTGCCCTATTGGAAGGGAAGAACCCCTGGACTAATCTCTTGAACCTTCTGATGGATGAACTGGGAAGAAAGCCAATCACCTGGCTTTCCAACCTCCGCAAGGAAGCTGGAAAGCTCCAGCTTACCGGAACGACCACAAACCGGAACCACATCGTCGAAATTGCTTCTCTTTTTGAAGAACCGGAAATCAAAAAGATCTCCCATGCCAGGATCCGGAACAATTCCCTCTGGAACTTTGAAATGCAGGTCAAGATGCCCGTCGTGGACTGGGTGCAGATCATGGAAGCGGACATGCAAGCCTTGGTGGCTCTCAAAGAACGAATGGCTCAGTTCGAGGTGGTAAAACCCCGGGTTCCCTCCACCCAACCGGTTCAATCCATGGCAACAATAACCCAGGCATCTGCCCAGGAGACCCCAGCAACAAAAGCACCATCCCAGCTTTCTTTCCAGATACCCGAGATTCACCTGCTTTCTATCCTGGAAGAGGATATGACGTCCATTCCCCATCCCGTGGCCAAGGAATATTGGGATTTCATCGCTGCGGTGAAGAAAGGCAGCACCTGGCACTATCGTGATTTGGGCACCAAGTTTATCCAAAACAACCCTTCCAGCGAGTTGGTTCCCTATGTACAATGGCGGATGGCATACCGTTATTACCTGGATAAGGAATATGTCTATGCCAGGCAGAACATCGATCCTCTGATGCGGAATCATAACAAATTCTACCCCTTTGCCTTGCTCCTGGCTGCCAGAATTGAATACTTCAGCGGCGGCAAGAAATACCAGGATTATTACGGTATCCTCAAGACGGATTATGCAGATCACTCTCTGGCAGCAGTCTTCACCGAAGACCTCGCTGCCCTTGGCGGAGGTGCAAAATGACCAATACCAGAAGAAACACCATTGTCCTGGCCTCTCTGTTGGTGGTAGTATCCTTTGTAACCTCCACCGCTCTGCGATCTGTGAGGAACAAAACTGAAGAGATGCAGAAGAAAAACAAGCTCCTCCAAGCCCAGATTATCGCCATCGAAAACCAGATCACCAATATCGACTCCCTGCGCAAAACCTACCAGCTCCAAAAAGAGCTTCATGCCCAGCAAAGCAAGCTGATCCTGGAAAAGGATGATTCCGCCCTTACTTATAATTATTTGCTCAAGATCCTGAACTGGTCCGGCTTGAACCTCGTGTTCGATTTTTCTCCGGCCTCCACTGCCAAACAGGCAAACTTCAATGAATACGTCATCAGCGGGCGTTCTAACTTCCGTGAACTACTCACCTTTGTGAACCATATGGAAAACCAGAGGGCTCTGATCACTCTGGAAGATTTATCCATCGGAGCGGATAATATCGCCGGAAGTGACACGGTTTCCTTTTCCATTGTTATGCGGACTCACTACACGGAAGGAGGCACAAACCACCTGGATGTCAGCCGCAAGGACATCAGTCCGGTAGCTGCAAAATACCAGATTTTCCGCACCCGGATTGCTGATTCCGCCATCAATAAAGAAGCGGAACCCGGCTTGCTGTCCCTGGATATGGTCTCTCTGGTTGGAATGACACAGCGCAGTGTCTTCTTGCGGGATGAACAAGGCGTGATCAAGATTCTCAGCCCTGGCGACAAAGTGGCTTTTGGATCGCTGCACAGTATTCATCCCAAGGAAGGGAAAGCGATCTTCCGCATCGACGTCTATGGTGTTCTGGAAGAAAAAACCCTTTTCCTGAGAGGAACTCAAAAATGAAGACAAATATAGATAAACCGGAAAGAAACCAAACCCCACAAATCTTTAAAGGATATAAAACCATGAGATATATCAAACTCATCATCATCATTGGCATGTTTTGTGCCTTCTTCAGGGTATCGGCTCAGGAAACTCCTTCGGACAGGCTTGTTACCATCAGCGAGACCACCCACATCAATGATGCAGTGCAGATCCTCGAAAGCTTTTACTGGCGCTATGATAAAAAGAAGATGATAAATCTCAGCAGCTTCAATTCCAGCATCGGAGTCCCCATCAATGCGCTTCCCTACAAAACTGCCCTGCAACTTATCGCCCTGAAAAACAATCTCAAGGTTGTGGAACAAGCGGGCTACATTTCCCTCACGGATCCAACCCAGCAGGAGGAGAAAAAGACCGAGGAAAAAGACACCCAGGCAAACCTGGATACCAAACAGGTACGCATCAATGCAGTGGTCATGCTGGCCGATAAAGCATATCTGCGCTCCTTCGGGATCGATTGGTCAACCCTGCTCAATGGCTCTGTTTCCGCCACCATAGGTTTCCCCGGAGCCCAGAATGTGAGCGATGAAGGCTTGAACATCAGTGCCGGCAGATCTACCGGTATCGGATCCACCAAGATCCAGGTAAACACCCTGCTGCGCACCATTGAATCCAACCAGAAAGGAACTGTTCTGGCCGAGCCAAACATCCTGGTCAATTCCGGTAAACGCGGATTCATCCAGGTGGGTCAGGACTTCTCCGTCAAATCCGTGGACGAGGCAGGAAACACCACCGATCAGTTCTTTGCAACCGGTGTGATCATGACGGTTGATCCCACCATCGTGGTCAGCGACAGCATGGAAGTGATCCATCTGGTTGCCAGTATCGAGCGCAGTTCCGCCACCCCCGGAGCGGTCAGTACAATTATCAATAAAAGCAAATCCTCCACTGAGCTGGTGCTCTTCGATGGCGAAGAAACTGTGATCGGTGGCCTGTATGACAACGATGAAGTCACCATCCGCAGCGGTATTCCCATCCTCAAAGACCTCCCCTGGTGGGTATTTGGCATCCGTTACCTGACTGGCTACAACAAGGTCGAGCGCAAAGAACGCGAACTGGTAATCATTCTCAAGGTCGAAATCGTGGAAGGAGTCAAGCAACGTCTGAACAAAGCACTATCTGAAACAGCGGTTGAGGAAGAAGCTGCCCAGGCAGTTGATCAGCTGATTGAAAAACCTGATAGCACTGCTACCTCTGAATCGTCTGAATGAAAATATCCCAACGGCTATTGCTGCTGTTTTTTGCGATTGCCATAGTCTTTGGTGGCTTTCTTTACCTCTTTTTTGCCATCAAACACCGGGAAAGCCAGCTCTATCTGGAATCGGATTCTGCTCACCGCAAGCTGACCATCGATACCATCTTTGAAATTAAAAGCAATACCCTGCAACGTATCGTGGAGGAAAGCAGCCTCTCGAGTGACATGCTTGCTTTCATATACAAACCCGATCCCGAATGGGCAGAGAACAACCTTTCAAACCTCATTCACACCTTTGATTACAGCCTCGTCCAGGTCTATAACGCCTCCCGGCAGATAGTCTTTTCCGAAGCTGGAGACAAATTCCCCGGCCTGAGGAATTATGAGTTTCCCCAAGCCATCCTCGATAGCCTGGCGCTCGGCCGCCGGCTCAGTTTCCACCTCAAAGAACAGAACATCATCCTTGCCACCTCTGCAGCCAGCATCCATGCTGCACATGACACCCTTAGATTCACTCCTCCGGCGGGATACATCTTTGTATGCAGCAGTATTGATAACAAGTATATAAACGACCTGGCCAAATCCCTGAACTACCATACCGGTATCTCTTTCATTCATCCCAGTAAAACCGACACCTCTGCTCCGGCACCAAAATCTTCCGGCAGGGATAGCCAGGCTCAGATCATCGATTACAACATCCGGGTCATCCGGCAGATCAATGATTACACGGGCACTCCCATTGCCTGGATAAGTTTCCGCTATTCAAATCCCTACCTTTCCCAATTACGCCTTTTGGGCAAGCAGATCACCCTTGGAGCACTGGGCTGTATTCTGATCTTTTTGGTTATCCACTTCACCCTGCTGCACTATTGGATCTCCTACCCCCTCAAACTGATCTCCAAAAGCCTGAAAGAAAACGATCCCGAATTGCTATCCAAACTGCGTGAGAAAAACAATGAGGTGGCAGACATTGCCATTCTGGTACGCAAATTCTTCGATCAAAAACAAGACCTGATCAAGGAAATTGACGACCGCATCAAGACCGAAATCAAACTGCGCGAAATCGAAGAACAAACCCGCAAAATCCTGATCACCAGTCCCGAATCCATCATCGTTACCGGTTTGAAATATGAAATCCAATCCCTGAACGACGAAACGCTCCGCCTCCTGGGCTATTCACCTCTGGAGGACGCAGCCGACGGCCCGGATCATTCCCTCCTGCAAATAGTAAAAAGCTCCGACCGCAAGGAATTTAAGGAGTTCATAGATTCCCTGCTCAAGGAAGGCCTGGTCAAAAACCGGGAATTTGAA
Source organism: Candidatus Cloacimonadota bacterium (assembly GCA_028683635.1). Classification (GTDB taxonomy): domain Bacteria; phylum Cloacimonadota; class Cloacimonadia; order Cloacimonadales; family Cloacimonadaceae; genus JAQUHL01. Next base: position 3,340 of record JAQUHL010000038.1, on the reverse strand, counting down.
ATCCTCCGCAGGGGCAGTCCCGATGGCGATAATAGCTTCCCGGCTCTGGTCTCAGCTTCCGTGATCTATGATTCCAACCAGATTCCCAACAAACTGATTTTCATCACCAGGGATCTTTCCGAGCTGAAAAGCATCGAATCCAAACTTCGCCAATCCCAGAAGATGGAATCCATTGGTACCCTTGCCGGTGGCATTGCCCACGATTTTAACAACATCATCACCATCATAGCCGGCTACATTGCCTTGGCTGCCGGAAAGATAGAGGGAAGCTCCGAGGCTCAGGATGATCTCGATGAAGCACTCAAAGCCTGCCTGAGAGCCAAGACCCTGATCGGCAAGATTCTCACCTTCAGCAGGCAGAGTGAAAAAACCGTCAAACCCCTTGTCCTGGCTGATGTGATCACAGATACCATTCCCATGATCCGGGCTTCCATCCCTTCCAGCATCAAGATTCAACCCGAACTGGAATCCTTCCAATACACCCTTGCCGATCCCACCGAGATCCAGCAAATCCTGATGAACCTCAGTTCCAATTCCTATCATGCCATGCGTTCCGATGGCGGAACCCTCACCATCAGTCTGAAATCCATAGGCGGCTTTGAACTGATCGGCCTGCATCCCAATGTTCATTTGGAGACAGATTATTTGCACCTCTGCATATCAGATACGGGAGTAGGTATCCCTGCCGGCTTGTTACAACGCATCTTCGATCCATATTTCAGCACCAAGGCCCCAGGAGAGGGTACCGGACTGGGGCTTTCCATCGTGCAGGGCATCATCAGCTCCTATGATGGATTCATCTGGCTGGATTCCGTCCAGGGCGAGGGTACCAATTTTCATATCTATCTGCCCGTCACTGAAGGCTTTAGCCTGGAAGATGCGACTCCGGAAAAGAAGAGCTATCCCTTCCTTCCTGCCCGGATTCTGTTCGTGGACGACGAAAGAGCCCTCGTTGATCTCTTCACTGAAGCGCTCTCCACCGCCGGTTATGAAGTGCGTCCTTTCAGCGACAGTCTGCAGGCACTCCAAACCTTCAACGACTATCCCGATAACTTCGATCTGCTGATCGCAGACGTCACCATGCCCAATATTGACGGCCTCAAGCTCAGCACCATGATCCTCGCCCAGCGCAGCATTCCCATTATACTTTACTCCGGGTTTACGGATCATAAAATGACCACGGATGCCCGGGAGATTGGTATCTCCAAAATCATCAACAAACCCATCCTGCCCGAAGAACTGATCCAGATCATCCGCCAGATCCTTGCCGAATCCAAAGCTTAGTTTCTCTTTATGAACATCGTCGACGCCCATCTCCACCTTGCCAATCTGGCTGCTGAACTCGAAGTTGAACCCCTGCTTGAAGATTGTGCTGGTAAGGGGATAGACCACTTTTTCAGTATTGCCCTGATGAAATCGGAAGTAGAATGGCACAAACAGCACCCCCGTTCCAATGTCGATTGGTGCACCGGTATCCATCCCAATTTTGAGGATTGTGATCTTGAACCCGGGGATATCCAGTCCCTGTTGGCCTCCGGCACCATCAAAGCTATCGGCGAGATAGGGCTCGATCGCAACAATCCTGATATCGAAGGCCAGATCCAAGTGTTTTCCGCCCAGCTTGCCCTCGCCGCAGAGTATCAGGTACCGGTAGTGATTCACCTCGTGGGTCATCAACATAAAGCTTATGAACTGCTCAGAACCTTTCCCCTGCACTATCTCATCCACGGCTATGCCGGCTCTCTGGAAGGCTTTGAAGCCTTAAACCGCCTGTCCTGCCTCTGGACGATCAGTTCCCGGATACTCAAACCCGATAAGACTTTTCTGTTGGATGCCATGCTCTCTTGCGGCAATTTTCTCTTTGAATCGGATTATACCCGCTACTACCTGCCCCAGCCCCGCAGTCCTGAAAATCCTCTGCTGAAACCCCTCAGAATCCTGGAAGATGCCAGCCAGAGAAATATCCACTCCCGGGAAGAACTCATAGCCATTCAAAAGCAAAACTACCTCGCATTGTGGGCTTGAGCAATGGTGGATATCTTTCAGCGAACCAAACTCCTGATCGGCGATGCAGGGCTGGCCAAACTCAATGCCAGCAGAGTGGCCGTAATTGGCTTGGGAGGAGTGGGCTCCCACGCCGCTGAAGCACTTGCCAGAGCAGGTATCGGCAGCTTTTTGCTCATCGATTTCGATGTCGTCAATCCCACTAACCTCAATCGCCAGCTTATTGCCCTGCAAAGCAGCATCGGCATCCCCAAAACTGAACTGATGAAAACCCGCATCAATAGCATCAATCCCGCTGCCAGGGTTCAGATCAAAAACGAATTCTGCTCCCAGGAAAACCGGGAAAACCTCATTCCCCCGGTGGATTTCCTGCTCGATGCCATAGATAGCCTTGGCCCCAAGATCGGTTTGCTGGAATATTGCCTGAAAAAAGCCATCCCCCTGATCTCGGTAATGGGAGCAGGAAACAGGCTCGATCCTGCCCAGATTCAAATTGCCGATATCTCCAAAACCCATGCCTGCCCGCTGGCCAAAAGAGTGCGCAAATTCCTGCGCCGCCGAGGCATCAAATCCGGCTTCCCCTGCGTGTTTTCCACCGAAACTCCCCTGATTCCGGAAGATGAAGAAGATATCCCGGATGAAATAATTATCCATCGGGGCAGAGAGCGCAAGACCATTGGCTCGATCAGCTATATGCCTGCAATCATGGGATATAGAGCCGCCGCATACATCATCAACCAACTCCTTTCCAATTCGAATTAGCAATCTCCTGCATAGACTGCTAAGTTTTTCTTGCCTTTTCCTTGCACCCGATTATAATGTCTGTGGAATTACAAAAATCAGGTTCCAAGGTGAAGTGACATAGTCCATCGGGGTATGGGGAAGCGCTCCATTCCTTATGGGCGGTGGGCTGGCGTGGATGATGTCATTTCCACTCAAAAACTAAAAATAAAACTCTTGATTGGAGGTAAAAAATGAAGATCGTACCTTATCGTAAAAACATGGAGATGAGACCAATGAGCAACATGCTCAGTCTCTTTGATGATTTCTTCAACCGTGTGTTTGAAGAAGAAACTCCCGAGGACAACATTCGCTCGATGGCCCTCGACATCATCGAGCATGAAAAGCAGTATGAACTTCTGGCCAATCTGCCCGGGTTCAAACGTGAAAACGTCAAAATCTCTATTCATGACAATCAGCTCATGATCGAGGCCACACTTTCCGAAAACAAAGAAGAGAAAAAGGGCACTGTCTATCGTTGCGAACGCTATAGCGGAAGCTATCGTCGCAGCCTGCTCCTTCCCGAGAATGCCGAGGAGAGCAAGATCAGCGCCAG
>JAQUHL010000037.1 GCA_028683635.1 Candidatus Cloacimonadota bacterium | reverse complement strand
GTACTGATTATTGGATCCACTTTGTTTTCCTTCAGATATCGGTATGCCGTGAGAATGCTACCCATCAGCAGAAAAGGAAATTTGACATGGCTAAGAGTCAGTTTTCTGTATAGCTTTTGCACTTTAAGGGAGAAGAAATCGTATCCATATTCCCTGGCCAAGTGTTGCTCCATGCTGGGTGAGTTGCCGAAAAACACAATCTCTGCAGAAATCTGCTTCTGAAGTTCACGAGCCAGGGCAATTGCCGGTATGATGTGACCTCCGCTTCCTCCTGCTCCAAAGCCAATCTTCACACAATCTTCCTTTTGGCACTGACGCTCAGCACCACCCCAACTGAGGCTGAATCCACCAGCATCGCAGTCCCGCTGTAGCTTACAAAAGGCAATGTAGTACCTGTGGAGGGAATGATGGACATAGCCACACCAGTGTTCACCAGGACATTGAGAAAGATATTCAATCCCAAACCTGCTACCAGGAACCTAAGATATAAATTGTCCTGGGCTTGAGAAATCCTGAGGATCTGGAAGAAAAGCAGCCCATGAAGAGCTAATACGACAAATCCTCCAAAAAAACCAAATTCCTCTCCGATGATGGAATAGATATAATCTGTGTGAGCTTCCGGGAGGAAAAAGTGTTTTGCTCTGCCTCTTGAAATACCAGTACCAAACACTCCCCCCCTGCTGAGGGCAGTAAGGCTCTCCGTTACCTGATACTCCTTGTCTGAACTGATCTGGACGTTTTTGTCCCGATAAAACAGGGAGTGTTTTTGGAAGAGTTTGATCCTATCGCCACGATAATCATCTCCCTTTTTGATGATTAGGTATCCAGCCAAAAGACCCAGGATAATCACCAACAGTAAAATCCTCTTCCTGATACCGGCATAAAAGAGCATGCACAAAAGTGTCCCGGCACTGATGATAAGGGTGCTCAGGTGCTTTTCCAAAATGATCAGGATATAGGTTAGCCCCGTTAGGATAATCAGCCAGGGAAAGCGGGAGATAAATTCCACGATCTTGGAATCTTTGAGTTCATCCTGATACTTTGCCAGTACATGCGCATAAAAGAAGATCAGCGCTACCCTCGAAATAAAGCTGGGCTGAAAACTGAAGAAGCCAATATCAAGCTGCCTCTTGGCTCCGTTTACCACCTTGCCCCATTTCAAAACAGCCAGTAGCAGGATTATGGAAACTCCCATCAGTACATGGATGAGAACTCCAAGTTTTTTGATGTCTATCAAGTAAACAATGAACATCACAATAAACAGAGATGCTCCAAAATAGAATAACTGGCGGTAAAAGTAACCCAGGGATTTGAAAAAAGAGCTGATATCCAGCAAAACCAAGAGCCCGATAACACTTAAGACCAGGTAGGAGATAAAGATCCACTGATCGTAACCTGATACGTAGTATTGGGTTTTAGTTCTTTTCATATTCCAATCTCAATTCTTTTACCATGGCTTTGAAGGATTCTCCTCTGTGCTCAAAATTCCTGAATTGGTCATAGCTTGCACAAGCCGGAGACAGTACAATGTTATCTCCGGACAAGGATTCTTCAAAAGCTTGACGGACACAATCTTTCAGGGTGGGAAGACAGACGAGCGGAACCTTCCCCAGCCAGGCCTGACGCATCTTATCCGCCGTCTCTCCACAGATATAGACCTTTACCGCATTAGCAGACAGGGACTCGGTAAGCACCGAGAAATCCTCCCCCTTATCCGAACCACCCATAATGATTCTTATGGGTTTGTCAAAGGACTGAAGGGCATATTTGACAGAATCTGTATTAGTGGCCTTGGAATCGTTGTAAAATGCCACGCCATTGATGGTGCTGACATACTCGAGCCTGTGGCTCAAGGGTTCGAATCCAGTGGTAGCTTTGATTATCCTGGGACGATCCTGAATGAGGGCGTCTGCGGCCAGGATAGCTGCCATGGCATTTGTGTGGTTGTGAGGGCCTTTGATGCTCAGATCATAAATCGAGAGCTGAGTATCATCATCAAATGTAATAAAAACATCTTCCATCCAGGCGTTTGCCTGTTCTTTTCGTGATGTTTCTGTAAAGAAACTCTTCATTGCTTTTACCTGGCTTAGCTGTTTCCGGATGCAATCATCATCCAGATTCAGGATGGCAAAATCCTGTTCGGTCTGGTTTTCCAATATTCTAAATTTGGATGCCACATAGTGGCCGAAAGATTCGTAGCGGTTTAGATGATCCGGAGTGATGTTCAAAAGAACACTCACGTCCGGTTTGAAGGTTTCGATGAGGTCAAGCTGGAAACTACTGATTTCCAGGACAATATACTCAATCCCAGGCTTGTGGATCGGGTATCCGGAGAAGGCATCACCAATGTTTCCGGCAAGAATACTGGCTTTGCCTATCCTGCTCAGTATGTGGTGAATCAGGCTGGCAGTGGTGCTCTTGCCATTTGATCCTGTGACTGCAATAATCTTGCTGTCGGCCGCTTTTATCTGATAGGCAAATTCGATCTCGCTGATCAGTTTGATCCCCTTTTTCAAGGCTTCCCTGACGATCGGAATGCTTAGTGGTATCCCCGGGCTGACAATTAGTTCATCACACTCCAGCAATCTGGCAGTATGCCCACCAAATTCACATTCATAGTGTCCCATAAGTTCAGCAGAACCTGCTACGCGAGCAGCCTCCTGAATATCGCTAAGAAAGACCTCTCCTCCCAGTTCCCTGATCTTTTGAGCAGCAGCAACTCCGCTTCTGGCAATGCCAAGTATTCCATAATGCTTTTTGATTTCGAACATCTATTTCCTCATCTCAGTTTGATCGTGCTCAAGCCAATTGCCACCAGCATGATGGATATAATCCAAAACCTGATGACAATCTTCACCTCATGCATCCCTTTCAGCTCGTAATGATGATGAATCGGAGCACATAAAAATACCCGTTTGCCATAGCCATATTTCTTTTTTGTGTATTTGAACCAATACCTTTGGGTAAGTACCGAGATAGCTTCCCACACGAATATCGCCCCCACGATTGCAAAGAAGATCTGTTCCCGAAGCAGGATGGATATCACAGCCAGAATTCCTCCCAGGGTGAGAGAGCCGGTATCACCCATGAAGACCTGGGCTGGATAAGAATTAAACCACAAAAACCCAATCAGAGTGCCTATCAAAGCAGATACAAAAACGGTAAGTTCACCTGCATCGGAGATAAATTCCAAATTCAAGTATTCTGCATAGATGAAGTTACCTTTCAAGTATGCCATGATCGCCAGTCCCACCGAGGCAAAGGCAAGAGTGCCTGCTGCCAGGCCATCCAGGCCATCGGTCAGATTGACCGCATTTGATGTCCCGACGATCATAAACACTGCCAGCGGAATAAAGAGCCAACCCAAATAGATGATATGCTCCTTGAGAAAAGGAATCTGGAGCGCTGCCACATCGTGCAGATTGCTGCTACCGAAATAGATAGTCAAGGTTAGCATAAGTGCAATGCTGATTTGCCCCCACAGTTTATATTTGGGGATCAAGCCCTTTTTGGCCTTAACGAAGTTTTTCAGATAATCATCTAAAAATCCGAAAGTGCCAAGCCATAAGGTAGTCAAGTACATCATGATGATGGCACCATTGGTCAGGTTGTTCCACAAAAATGATGATAACAGCAGTGAAACAAGAATTATCAGCCCACCCATCGTGGGAGTTCCCTGTTTAATTCGGTGCCTTTCCGGAACATCTTCATCGATGGTTTCGACAGCAGCTTTACTTTGCAGGGTTCTGATGATTATTGGCCCGATAAACAATGAAAACAGCAAGGAAGTAATAAAGGCCGCCACCGAACGAAAGGTCACATAGCGTAACACGTTGAACACTATCGAGTACTGAGCCAGGGGATAAAATAAGTGATAGATCATAACCGCCTATCCATTTCCCGGATTGTTTTGCAACCTGTTCTTGGAAGTCAAGATTAAGCGCAATTCGGGTAACGCTTTTTCCAGATGGATCCCATGTGAGGCTTTAACAAGAACCACGGAAGATTGTGAGATCGATTCCAGTGCCCCGGAACTGAGCAATTCTTCAACACTTAAGAAATGGATATTCTGCACAGCTTGTTCAAGGCTGTGATAATGTTGTGAATACTGGCCGATGGTGATCAAAGATCCGTAGCCATATTCATTTAGAATCGCACCAATCATTTTGTGATATTGTTCGCTGTTGTTCCCGAGTTCAAACATATCTCCCAGAATCGCAACATGCGATTTCTCCGGTCTATACTTATGCCAAAATTCAATAGCACTTTGCATAGATACAGGATTGGCATTGTAGCAATCAATGATCAGATCCGCCATACCGATATTCTCAATCTGCATCCGCATCTGGCTTTCGAGGGGCTGATCAAGCGCTTTGGAGATTTCCGCTTGAGGATAGCCCAGTTCCAAACCCACCGCCACTGCAAAGGCTGCGTTGATCGCATAGAATTCAATGGGATGAGGGATCCGGTATTGATCCCCATTTACTTTGAATATACAGGCAGCTTCTTGAATGCAAACATCCGACAATTGATAACTCGCTTTGGGATTGCCCCCAACGGATTTACCTTCCCGGGAAAAGTGTTCAAACCTCTGATCGTCAGCAGGAAACAGCTTGAGGTTCAAATGACGCTGCAAAAGGCTGACCTTCTCCTTATACACGCCATTTTCATCCTCAAAATACTCCAGATGAGAGGCTCCTATATTGAGCACCATCCCGATATCAGGGAAACATGTTTCTGCAAGGCTGGCGATCTCACCAAAATGGTTTGATCCCAGTTCGAAGATTGCATATTTATGCTCTGGCCTGATCTTAAGGATCGTATTACACAATCCGATGATGTTGTTTTCATTTTTTGCAGATTTCAAGCTGGGTGCAAAGTAGGATAATACATTGTAAAGCATCTCTTTTGTAGTTGTCTTACCCACCGAACCCGTGAGACCTATCTTACACACTGGAAACATCAGCAGATACTTTCTGCAAAGCCTGGCATAGGCAAGCACCGAGCTTTCTACCTGAAGATAAGTTGCAACACCAGTGGGATCAATCTCCTCTTTTGCTTTTTCACCGATAATGACCATACCGGATTGGAGTAAGACAACCGGGATAAAATCGTGCCCATCAAATCTATCTCCCTTGATGGCAATGAAGATTGAAGCCTGCTCCAGATTTCTGCTGTCTGTACTGATCCTGAAATATGCCCTGGGTGCAGTACCTTCTCCAGAGATTTGATGCACCTGATTCAGCACAAGCTCCAAAAGAAGAGGATCAAAGGGCAGGATAAGTTTATCCACAGGTACGGGCCTGCTGGCAAGATATTGTGAGGCAACTTCATAATCGCTGAAATGATGCCGGATACCCTTAATTTCCTGATAAGTCTCATGCCCCTTGCCCAGAATCATGACCACGTCCCCTGGCTGAGCAAGATCGATGGCTGCTTCAATAGCCAGCTTACGGTCCCGGATGATCCACCAGGGCAGCCACAAACCAGTGTTCTCCACCACATCCAGGATTATCTGATCCGGGTCCTCATTACGGGGATTATCATCGGTAATGATCACTGCATCAGAAAAGTGCAGGGCAGTATTGAGCATCAGCGGTCTTTTCCCCTTGTCCCGGTCTCCCCCTGCTCCGATAATGGTGATGATCCTGTTTTGTTTCACTGTTTGAGCAGTGCGTAAAACGTTTTCGATCGCATCGGGACTATGCGCATAGTCCACATACACACCAAGTCCCCGTTCATTGGGAACTTTCTGCATTCTGCCTTCCACCTGTTCGAGGCTGCCGATGATGCTCACGATCCTATCCTGAGGAATTCGCAGCCTATCGAGCACTGCCATTGTGAAGGCCAGGTTGTAAACATTATGCGATCCAATGAGCCTGGAATGCACCCTGACCTGGGAACCCTGAATCGTAAGCGAGAAATCGGTCCCATCCAGGCAGGTCACAGTCTCTGAGATTCTATAATAACCTGCAGAAGTGGAGATTGTATATATTTCAGCCTTTTGCTCGCTCAAGCGTTCCTCAATGATCTTGCCAAAGCCATCATCACAATTGACGATGGCTATTCCATGCGAGGATACAGCATTTTGGAATAGCTGGTATTTGGTATTGGCATATTCTTCCATGTTGGCATGGAAATCCAGGTGATCCCGGCTGAGATTGGTAAACAGGCAATAATCAAACCCGATCCCATACACCCGATGCAAAGCCAAGGCATGAGAGGATACTTCCATAGCCAGATATTCCACTCCGCTTTCCACCATATCTGCCAGTATCTTGTAGAGTTCCATCGAATCCGGCGTGGTATTATGGGTTGGATATAACTTACCATTGAGATAATATCCCAAGGTACCGATCCAACCACATCTATACCCCAGCTTTCCCAGAGCTTGATAAATTAATAGTGAAGTGGTGGTCTTGCCATTGGTGCCTGTAACGCCAATAATCTTCAGCTTTGAGGATGGATCCCGGTAATATAACCTGGCCAGCAAAGCCACAGCTTTCCTACTATCAGAAACCTGAATACCGGGAATACTATTCTTGATCTCATCTTCGTAAACGATCAGACTGGCTCCTTTATTATGAGCATCGAGGGCGTAGCGATGTCCATCAGTGGCAAAGCCTTTGACACAGAGGAAGATATCTCCAGGTTCCACAAGGCGGTTATCTGTTCGGGGAATCATGAGCTTCAGGCTTTTATCCCCCTGAGGATGAAAACCCTGGATACTCACCAGTATCTTATGTTGCTGGAAAAGCTCAAGAATTTCCTGCAGAATCATGGTGAGGCTTCCACAATGCAAACAGTTCCTGGGCTGAGTTTAACACCCGGTGGGATGGATTGGTTGCGGACGATACCCGAACCATCAATCTTGAGTTTGATCTTACGTTGGGCAGCCAGTTTCATAGCCTTTCGCAAACTCATCCCTCTCAAATATGGCATCTGATCCGTGTTTTTGATCTCAGGGTACTCCGAATCATTATGGCCAATCCGGATGGTTATCTGGTGGTTTTTATCCACAGCCACATTGGGTTTGGGGAACTGGTCGATTACTATCGAGGCAGAATCAGATCCCACTATATTGTATTTAAAACCATGATATTTAAGGATATTTATAGCCTGACCTATTGTTTTACCTTGCAGATTCGGCATTTGATGTGTGTTTTCCAAAAGTTTATCATTGAAAGGAAGGATTTTGCATTCAGGCATAAACAGGATATTTTCCACAATTCTTTTGAAAGTGGGGGCAGCACTCATGCTTCCATAATGATAAACCCCCACTGGTTCATCATAAAACACGCTGATCACCAGCTGCGGTTTTTCCACCGGGAAAAATCCCATAAACACTGCATTGTGTTTTCCCTCGGAATAGCCCACAGCACCCTCGGTTTTCTTCTGGGCTGTGCCAGTCTTACCAGCGATGGAGATCATTTTCATCATGGCGTTCCGACCTGTACCTGCTTCAACTACGCTTTGCAAGTATGATTTGAGGGTGTCCGTCGCTGCTTTGGTGGAAACCTGCCTCAGGACTGTAGGTTCGGTCTTTTCAATGATGTTACCATTGTCATCACGGATGGAGTCAATTATGAAAGGTTTCATCAGTTTTCCGCCATTGGCCACAGCACTGTATGCATTGGCCAGTTGCAGAGCCGTGATTGAGATTTCCTGCCCGAAAGATACAGAATGCAGGGTTTGCTTGCCCCATCTATCCAAACGTGCAAACATACCACTTGATTCGCCTTGGAGTTCGATTCCGCTTTTCTGGCCAAAACCCAGCCCGATGTATTTCTCATAAAGCTTTGGAGCACCTATCCTTTGTGCCACCTTACTGATCCCCACATTACTGGATTTCATCAGAATCTGACGGGGGGTGAGCTGAGTATAGGGATGGACGTCCTTAATCCTGCGTCCTGCAATTCTGTAGGTTTGGCAGTCTATCAATTCGGTGGGTTTAACGATTTTTTGCTCCAGCGCAGCCAGCATGGTCAGCCCTTTAAGGGTGGATCCAGGCTCAAACATGAAGCTCACGGGTATGCACATCCTGGTGCGCAAGATATTGGGATCGACGTCTTTATCTGCCACCGACGCACCCGCAGCAGCCAACACCCTTCCGGTATTGGGATCCATGACCACTGCTCCGCCATTCTTGGCACCATACTCTTCCAATCCTTCATAAAGTGCAGCTTCAACAATTTCCTGGATGCCAGAATCAATTGTCAGCCATACATTTCTGCCCGGTACCGGCTTCTTTTCCTTGAGGTTTGGATAGGGAACTCTCCTTTTGTAAGCATCAAGTACCACTTCCCGCCAGCCATATTCTCCGGATAACTCCTTGTTTTTGACGGATTCTATGCCATTCAGGCCGCGCAGAGTGTATAGAGCTCCAGAAACGGCTGTTCCGGTGGTTCCATCCGATACCTCTGTAACAGAACCCAGTAGTGGCGCGGCCACGTTTTCTTTGGAGTATATTCTTTGCATCTTGCTGAAAACATAGGTGTATCCCGAAAAATCTTTGTCCGTAAAAGCTCTGAGGAGCTTATCGAGTTCCATTTCCTTGATCCGGTTTGAGATCGGCAGCGAATTAGGTGCATTTTTCATTCGCAATCTGGCTAAGACCCGATCTTTGGAAACGCTGGTATTTTGGGCAAACAGGTCTGCCAGCAGTTCATGCGCATCATTGAGTTTGATTTCTTTGTTTTCTGCCCATTTTTTTACTGCTTCACGGTCTATATCTATCTGGTAATAACTGATGGAGCTAACCAAAAGGTTACCGTGCACATCCATGATCGAGCCCCGGGTCGGGATCAGTATCTCTTTGGTGGGAGTATAGCGGTAGAGCCTGGCTCCTGAAAGATTGAAAGGATCAAAGACCTGGATGCTGAACAGGTAGGCTATCCACACCAAGGTCACCAAGGCAAATAGAGCAAAGAGAACGTAAAAACGGGCTTTCATGTCTATTCGATAATGACGCTGATATTTTTAGCTTATGCTTTGGATGCAAAAAGATCTACTATGCAATAGGATGCTTTTTCCTCTTTGGATGAGGGTTCATGAACATAGATAATGTTGTTCTGATACTTTTCAGGAACAAAATCGTGCAATTCGATAGCCACCAGGGAAGCTATGTGTTTGCCGGATTTCAGATCATCCAGTTCCAGGATCAGTTCGGTTGTGATGTTCTTTTCTGCATTGTAAGTCTTTTCTACATCACTTAGTTCCCGGGTATAGCGAACAATCTTGTTGCTATTGTAAAAATGGCAAAACACGGCTGCGATGATTACGGCAACGAGAATCAATAGTTTTCCCTTCATTTTGGATCCTAAATCCTTTCTGCAAAACGGAGTTTGGCACTCCGGCTGCGGGGATTGGCTGCGGTCTCTTCCTTCGTAGCCTGAATCGGCTTTCTGGAAAGAACCCTGATCTTGGGATTACTCTTACATGTGCAGATTATCGATTGCGGTGGACAAGTGCACGTAAGAGAAGCAGTTCTAAAGACGTTTTTTACGATTCGATCCTCCAGGCTATGGTAGGATAACACCACTATCCTGCCTCCTGGTTTGAGAATGTTTATGGCATCGACAATGCTTTGAGGAAGAATCTCCAGTTCCCGGTTGACGGCAATTCGCAGGCTTTGAAAGATCCTGGCTTTGCTTTTGATCACTTCTTGGGGAGATCCACTAACGGATTTTGTCACTATCGAAGCTAACTGAGCCGTGGATAAAAGAGGAGCCTTGAGCCGTTCCTGTTCGATGGCTTTGGCAATCCTATCGGCATGGAGTTCTTCTCCAAAATCCTTGAAAATATGTTTCAGCTCTTGCCTGGAATATTCATTAACGATCTGCAGGGCAGTAAGTTCAGCGTTCTGATCCATGCGCATATCCAAAGGAGCATCCCCTTCAAAACTGAATCCCCTGTCCTTGTCATCAATCTGCCGGGAAGATACTCCCAGATCAAAGAGGATTCCATCGATCTGACATATCTTGCTCAGAGCAAGATGAGTCCTGATCCTGGCAAAATTGCTATGCACCAAATTGATTCTATCCTGCCAGGGTTCAAGCACCTGGGCAGCATATTCCAGAGCCTGGCAATCCTGGTCGAAAGCATATAGCTCAATCTCAGGGTTCTGGGTTAGCATGGCCTGGCTGTGGCCTCCCCCGCCCAGGGTGGCATCCACATAAACTCCACCGGATTTGAGCTGCAAAGCTTCAAGGCATTTCTTCAGCATCACCGGCTCGTGAAAAAAGCTCATAGCTGATAGTCTTCCGAACTGAAGGTCTTGTGCAGTTCGCGCTTACGGGAACGGGTAGCCTGATAGACATCAGGATTCCAAAGCGATATATAGTGCCCCTCACCTTTGATGATCACACTATCCGTAATCCCCGCA
>JAQUHL010000343.1 GCA_028683635.1 Candidatus Cloacimonadota bacterium | reverse complement strand
TGTGCTCTTCCGATCTAAAGCCCGGAAGGTATCCACCCAACCCTTGGATACTATCTTGTCCAGCCAGGCCCGCTCGATGGGCAGGAACCCGGATGTCTTTTCGTTCTCCTTGGGATTAGATAGATCAATTTCCTTGTGAGCAGTGTTGTAGTCTCCGCCTACCAAAATCATCTTTCCTGTGGCCCGGTCTGCCTCCATCAGTTCCAGACAGCGGTCGTAGAACCGAAGTTTGTAATCCAGACGTTCATCATTCATCTGTCCGTTTGGAAAGTAGATGTTGTATAGGATAAAATCCAGATACTCTGCCCGGATGATTCTGCCTTCATTGTCAAATTCCGGCACTCTGAAGCCATAGCTTACAAAGCGGGGTTTCAGAGTGGAGAACAAAGCAGTTCCGGAATAACCTTTGCGCTGTGCATGCGACCAATAGCTGTGGTAAGCTTTCCAATCGGATAACTCCTCGGGAATTTGCTCCTCCTGCAGCTTGCTTTCCTGCAGCCCCAGAATATCAGGTTTTTCTCTGGAAACCACCTCCATAAAGTCCTTTTTCAGGATAGCTCTAAGCCCATTTACGTTCCAAAACCAGATCAGGAGTTCCATTTTTTTCCTCTTCGTAGTTTTATCCGGGACAGGTTTCACAGGATTGATTTATCCGTCAAGCACAGGACTGCCAAGCATCGGGATAACTATATGTTCTGCAAACTGTTAACCAGTCTATAACGGCTTTTTTCTTGACACAATTGGCCCCTGTGGATTTTTGAACATCACAAAATGGTAATGCATATGAGAAGTAAAACAAACTTATTTTTTGCAGCGATCTTAGGTTTACAGCTATTGATGTTTGTACCAATGATAGCGAGCGCTGCCTCCGGAATCGGAAGTGACGAGATCAGTCTTGAACAAAGCGACCTGGTTATCGATTCACTTCACACTCAGGAACCACCGGGTACAGAATCCATGGTTACGACTTACTACGGTAAGCGTTTCCATGGCAGACGTACCGCCAGCGGTGATGTCTATGATATGAATGCATTTACATGCGCCCATAAAACCCTCCCATTCGGAACTATCCTCAAAGTTGAAAACCCCAAAAATGGCAAATCAGTAATAGTTAAAGTGAACGACCGTGGTCCCTTTACCAGAGGCAGGCATCTGGATCTCTCCTATGCCGCCGCCCGGGAACTCGATATGCTGCTTGCCGGTGTTATCCCCACTGAAGTTACCATCTATCCACCAGAGACGGCCCTCGCTTTGGGATTGCTGGCTGTTGCGCCTTCAGATAGTATCAAAGGTTAAAAATCAACACACCACCCTATCTGAAAATTGCCCCTGATCTTCTGGCTGCGCTGGCTGATAACTCTGCCATTGTAGCCTTGGAATCCACTGTTCTCACCCACGGGCTTCCCTATCCCCAAAATCTGGAAATCCTGCACAAGATCGAAAACCAGATCCGTGAATCAGGCGCTTGCCCAGCCACCATTATCGTGCTGGATGGCACTATTCATATCGGATTGGGAGAAGATGAACTTGGCAAGCTGGAAAGCTATCTGAAAACCCGATATCCCTTTCAAAAAATTGCCCAGAGAGAGCTGTTTCTCGCTATTGCGAAGAAGCAAAGCGGGGGAACGACAGTTTCGGCGACCATGTACCTGGCTCATCAGATCGGAATCAGGATCTTTGCCACTGGTGGAATCGGTGGCGTACACCGGGATTGGAACCGGGTATTGGATGTTTCGGCCGATCTGATGGCACTGTCCAGTATTCCGGTCATTGTGGTTTCCGCAGGATGCAAAGCCATCCTGGATATTGCTGCCACACTGGAAGCTCTGGAAAGCCTGTCTGTACCCGTGTATGGATGGAAGACAGATGTTTTCCCGGCTTTTTACAGCAGAAACAGCGGACACAGCATAACCCGTATTGACGACGCATTGGACCTGGTAACTGCTTATACCGCAATGCTTGATCTTGGAGCCATTGGCCAGCGCCGGGCATCCGGAATGCTTCTTGCCAATCCCATCCCCCCAGAGGATGAAATCCCCATCGGGAAAATCGAGCCCCTAATCCAGCAAGCCCTCTTCCAAGCCCGGGAAGAAGGAGTGCAGGGTAAAAAGCTCACGCCCTTTTTGCTTGACTTTTTGGCGCATCATTCCCAAGGTGAATCCATCAGGGCAAATCTCAGCCTGCTGATGAATAATGCCTGTGTGGCTGCAGAGATAGCCCGTGAACTTAGTGGACGGAAAAGATGAAGCTCTATATTTCGATGGACATGGAAGGCATCCCCGGAACCTTTAACTGGGAGCATGAAAAACACGATCCTCAGGCTGTGAAAAGATACTGTTTCAACCATATCCGGGATCTTATCCAAGCCTTGGAACAATGCCCTGAAAATGCTGATCTCACCGATATCCTGATCGCAGATTCGCACAGCATTGGTGAAAATCTCGAATATGATATCACCCTTCTAGATGAGAGAATTACCCTGATCTCCGGCGGCCCGCGACCATT
>JAQUHL010000036.1 GCA_028683635.1 Candidatus Cloacimonadota bacterium | reverse complement strand
ACCAAAGGCGAAAAACATCCTTATATCGTTTCCGAGATAAACATGCTGGAATCCACCATCAAAAATACTGTGAGTGATGCTGCTGATTTTGATTAAAACATCCTAAACACCCCTTATTCTCCTTTCCCTTCACTGGCACTGGCTTTGTGAACTCCATCTAAAAATCTTGACTTAATCACCTAACTGCAAATTGTGGCCTGCATAAACTAAGATAATTAAATCATTCAAGGAGAATAAATTATGCTCCCAGGTGGAAAAAACATGAAGGACCTGATGAAGCAGGCCCAACGCATGCAGCAGGAAATGATGAAATCTCAGGAAGAGCTTGAAACCCAGATCTTTGAAGCCGCTTCCGGCGGTGGAATGGTGAAGATCCAGATGAATGGCAAAAACGAGATCAAAAGCCTCAAAATCGATCCCGAAGCAGTGGATCCAAATGATGTTGAAATGCTGGAAGACCTGATCATTGCTGCCTTTGAAGAAGTTCAAGGCAAGGTCTCTGAAGCTTCAAACGACATCATGGGCAAACTCACCGGCGGGATGAAAATTCCCGGGTTGTTCTAACATATTCCACTATGATCCTTTCCCTCAGCTTTGAGCGTCTGGTTCAAGCACTCAGCCGTTTCCCAGGAATTGGCAAGAAAACTGCCCAACGGCTGGCTTGGCACCTTGTCTCGCAAAACCGGGATTTTGCACTCGAACTGGCCGAAACCATTCGCACAACTGTCG
This sequence comes from Candidatus Cloacimonadota bacterium, assembly GCA_028683635.1. Lineage (GTDB taxonomy): Bacteria > Cloacimonadota > Cloacimonadia > Cloacimonadales > Cloacimonadaceae > JAQUHL01. The sequence goes on along the minus strand of JAQUHL010000036.1, from coordinate 9,674 downwards.
AGCTTTATACCACTTGCAGCAGTTGCAGAATGCTTTGTGAAAGTGACCCCTGTCCGCTCTGTGGATCTGATGAACGCAACGACCGCCAGCTCTGCATCGTGGAAAGCTCTGCAGACATTTACATCCTGGAAAATATGAACGAATACCGGGGGAGATACTTCGTCCTCGGGCACTTGCTATCCCCTCTGGAGGGAATTGGACCCCAGGAGATTCACAGTCCAGAGCTTCTTGCCAGGATCAGCCAAAACCAACCGGAAGAACTCATCCTTGCTCTAAAACCATCCGCAGAGGGGGAGGCGACAATTCATTACCTCTATGAGTTACTGAAAGGTAAAAGCTTTTCCATAACCCGGCTTTCCACCGGCATTCCCTTTGGTGGAGATCTGGAATTTAGCAGCATGCTCACCCTTGCCAATGCTTTCAAAAGGCGCTATTCAGTCTGATCCGCATAATGTTTACAGGTATTATTGAAGCTCTTACCCCCATAACCCGGATCAGGAAATCCCAATCCAAAACCTTTGCTACTCTTTCGCGTCCCAAGTCTTTCCATGATCTGAAGCTGGGTTCAAGCATAGCCTGCAACGGTATTTGCCTTACGGTAACAGAGCTTGAGGACTCAGCCTTCACAATCGAAATTATGCACGAAACCCTCCAGAAATCCAATGCCTCCTGTTGGCAGACTGGTGAACTGATCAACCTGGAACGTGCTCTATCGGCAAACGGCAGGCTGGATGGTCACATTGTCCAGGGGCATGTGGATCGAACCTTGAAACTATCTTCCCTCAGCAAGAAAGGCGAAACGCTCTATCTTTCTTTTGCCTATCCCACGGAAGATGCTGCTTTATTAGTTCCCCAGGGTTCGTTAGCTCTCAATGGAGTAAGCCTTACTTTGGCATCCCTGAGCAACGATTCCTTTCAGGTGGCATTGATCGGCCACACACTCGAAAATACGAACCTGATAAAGCTCACCACGGGTGCTTTGGTAAATGTGGAATACGATATCCTGGGTAAATACATCAACCGTAACTTGAACTCTGCAACTGCAAAACTCACAAAGGAATGGCTCTATGAACAAGGTTTTTAAGATATTTATAGCCGGCATTGCCCTCCTGCTGATAGCAGCCTGTGGCAGCAAGAAAAGCCCCACCGGAGGAGTGGTTGATCTAGAAAAACCCGTGGTTGTGGCATCCGTTCCGGAGCAGTATGGAGACATCTCCAAAGGCAAGATCGAGATTAGTTTTTCCAAACCCCTGGATAAATCCACCCTCACTCAGGGCATCTATATCTACCCACCCATAACAAACAAAAAGGTAACATACGAATCAAACACCATCCAGATCCGCATCCTGGAGAAACTGATCCCGGATACCAACTACTATGTAACCCTTAGCACCCGGCTAAAAGACATCCGGGGAAACACGCTGGATAAAAACCAGACCTTCGTGTTCCGCAACGGCGAATTGCAGGATACCCGGCTTAGTGGAAAAATCCTCTATGAAGATAAGCAGGACGCTGGTCTGCCCGTACAGCTCAATATCCTCTCAGCAGATTCACTTCTGATCATGAGCAACACTACTTCCGGAAATGCATATATCCTCGATGCCCTCAATCCTGCAGAATATATCCTTAGAGCCTATGTGGATAAGGATCAAAATGGCAGATACGATTTTTCCAAAGAACCCTATTTCGAGGGCGAATTCAGCCTCAAACGCTTTGCCAATCTCGATATCAAACTGAACTATCAGGATTCTACGATAGCGGTGATCAGATCTGTCCGGCCCATCTCCAGCCGGGAACTCGAAGTGCATCTTTCCAAAGAGATAGCCTCCTATCAGAGTCTAACTCTTACCCGCACCAATGATCTGGTAGCGCAAAGCGTGAATATAATAAATCAGGACAAAGACAAGCTGAGCCTCATTACTGCCGAACTTGATACCTCTCGCTATAGCCTTGAACTCACAGAACTGAAAGATTCCAAGGGTAATACTAATTCGATCTCCCGGCTGGAGTTTGCCGGGATCAGCAAAGAGGATCAATCCCCACCCCAAGTGCTGACAACAGTTCCCAGAAACGGAACATCTGTCAATGACTTACAGCCCATCCTCGAGATCCACTTCTCAGAAATCATCCCCAAGGAAAACTTCCGCTATCGACTCTCAGGAGCCGGTTCCAACGAAGAAATTCCACTCTCAATCCTCAGAGCAGACCACAGGGTTTATAGGATCAAACCATCCCAGCCTCTGCAAAACTACCGCTCCTATACTCTCGCCATTCTGGAAGATACTGCAGACAGTGCCGGTAACAAACTGGGCAAGACCTACGAACTGATTTTTCTGCCCCTCTACCGCAGTTCCAAATAGATAAGACCGTTACACATCCCGATTTATAGAAATACGGACTTCCAAATATGCTGGTTGTGAGGCTTATTTTTGTAAATCTATTCCCGCCCACCACCCTAAAAGGAGCAGGGCTTTTTGAACAGGCAACTCCGTCACCTCTGTCGACCGGAGCTCGACAGCCCAAATAGGGGTGGAGACGTCCTCGTCGCCACAAAGGGCCAATTCTTTTTTTCTACTTCCGTTTACAGGGGCTCAGGCTTCGCCTCGCACCCTGCCTATGATCTGTCGCCACTGGGCTTTCCCGTCCCTCCTCCCTGTTCGAAGGCGTTAATCACTTCTTAATCTACCCTTAATCAAGCGTTAATTATTAACGCTTGATTAAGGGTAGATTAAGAAGTGATTAACACCTTCAAGCAAGGTAGAACACGGATGGACGGATTGTGCGTATAATGCGGATGGATTATTTGTATAGCTGCAATTTGTGGCTCAGCGATAATGGATAACAGACGGTCTGAAGACCGTGCTACCGTGCATGCGCAGCATAGTAAAACGTGCTTCAGCACGTTTGTTATTTGCACTCGCTGATCCACATTACAAGACCTTTGCACATCCCGATTTATCAAAATACAGACTTCCAAATATGCTGGTTGCGAGGCTTATTTTTTGTAAATCAATTTTTCGCCCACCACCCTGAAAGGCGTAGGGCATCGCCCTACAACCCATTATTCAATGGCCTTACGAATGATACCTTCCCAAAAAACCGGATTGCTCCCTGAGACAAGAGAGGTGCAGATACTATTTACTGAGGATGGAGAGTAGCTCGGAAAAGTCTATTGGTTTGGAGAGGAAATGGTTCATGCCTGCTTCTGTGGCTTTCTGGCGATCCTCATCGCTGGCATTGGCAGTCATGGCAATAATCACCGGCTGTTTGGCAAGAGGAAGTCTGCGGATAGTGGCGCTGGCTTCCAGGCCATTCATGACCGGCATGATGAAATCCATCAGAACGATGTCATAATCACGGCGTTTGACAAAATCGATCACTTCGCTGCCGGTCATGGCCAGATCAGCATCATAGCCATTTTTATTAAGGATACTGAAGAGCAGTTTTTGGTTGATTTTATTATCTTCAGCCACGAGGATGGTATGAGGATGCAATTTTGCCATATTGGCATCGAAGAGCGCGGTTTTACTGCGGGAGGGAGCAGTTCTATCCCCGACAAAAATGGAATTTGCCAGGCTGAGGAGTTCAATTGGTTTGATCGGCTTGTTGATGAAATGGTTAAGGGGATTTTCCTGTTCCGTGGCTTCGAGGGATTTTTTGCCGATGGTACGGAAAAAGATGATCTGAGTATTCTTGTATTGGGGGATGCTTCTGAACAATTTGAGTTGATCTGAGGATACGAAGGGGGATAAGGAACAATCCACAAAACCGAGATCAAAGACCACGCCCTTTTCCAGGAAGCTCACGATATCCTGGGGTGAAGAAACTTGTTCGACTTGGGCTCCGGACTCACTGACCAGCTTTTTCAAAGCTTTAAAGACATCCGGATTATCGTATTTGATAAAGATCTTACGCTTGCTGAGGCCCTCAGTATTGACTTTGGGAAGAGGAATATCATTCAAACGTTTGGCAACGAAAGCGAACCTGAAAGTCGAGCCTCTGCCGGGTATGCTTTCAGCAGTGATATCACCATCCATCATGTTTGCCAGACGGCGGGAGATGGATAGCCCCAGTCCCGTGCCTCCATATTTGTTGCTAATGGTGCTGTCTGCCTGGGCAAAGGGCTGGAAAATGCGATCGATGAACTTCTGCTCAATGCCAATCCCGGTATCCTTGACTTCGATGCAGATGCCGATGGAATCGTCCTCACTAATTTCTGTCTGGGTTTCGATAACCTCTATAACCACAGTACCTTCATGGGTAAATTTGATGGCATTACCGATAAGATTTAGCAGAACCTGACGGATTCGGAAGCTGTCGCCATAGATTTGGGTTTTGAGCTTAAAATCGGGCAGGTAGATAAGTTCCAAATCCTTTTCTGCTGCTTTGACGGATAGCAATTCAAGAGCATCTTCCAAACAAGTATTGAGGTCGAAGGGATGATGATCCAGACTGAGGTATCCGGATTCAGTTTTGGAATAATCCAGAATGTCGTTGATGAGATCGAGCAGGGTATCGCCACTGATGCGGATAGAATCGATGTAATCATTAAGTTCAGAACTAAGGTTAGCGTTTTTAAGGAGGTTTGCCATACCCAGGATGGCGTTCATGGGAGTCCTGATTTCATGGCTCATCATCGCCAGAAAGCTGGATTTTGCTTTGGCAGCTTGAATAGCTTCCTCTTTGGCAAGAGTGAGTTGTTTGAGGGTGTGATCTCTCTCAATGGCCCCACCGATGGAATTTGCCAGAGCAAGCAGGATTACTTCATCTCCCTTGGACCAGGTTCGGGTATCATTCATATAGACGTATATGCCGAAACCCCAGAGTCCATTATTTACCCTGATAGGCGAGATGATAAAGGATTTGGGGATGGCACCCCCCTCATCGATAAAGCTGATCTGGGAGGCATTGGGGCTAAGCTCGTTGATAATATGCCCCTGAGAGAGTTGTTGTATCACATCTGGGGGCAGGCTGAAACTTGGGACAAATTTGCACTGGCAGTCCTTGCCATTATGAGTGCTGCCATCATAAAACTTATTGAGCTTGAAAGTATCTGTTTCATTATCATAGGCATAGAGCAGAATGCCATCGCTGAGCAGTGACCTGCACATGATACCCAAAGCGCTTTCGATGCCCTTGTTGAAGTCGATGCTGGTCAAAAGGAAGTTTGAAGAGTAGGACAAGCCATAGAGGATGCGGCTTTGATTTATGAGGACGGAATTAAGTCTCTTGGATTCCGTGAGGTCGAGGATCACAGAGAGCAGGCATTTGGTATCGCCGAAGATCAGGCTTTCAGCAGAAATCAAACCACTGATGATGTTGCCCTGCTTGGATTTGAGCATGATTTCCAGGTTCTCGATACGCTTGTTCTTGATGATCAGATCCATAACATGAGAGCGTTCAGCTACATTGGCTAAAATATTCAGATCAATGGTAGTTTTGCCAATAACTTCCTCTCTGGTAAATCCGGTAGCTTTGAGGAAGCTCTGGTTGACATCCAGCATCCTGCCATCTTCCAGGGTTGAGATGGAAATCATGGCCGGGCTGAGATAAAATGCCTTGGAAAACTTCTCTTCGGAGGACTTGAGCTGGTTCTGTACCCGGATTCTATCTGTTACATCATGGGAGAGAACAAAATAGAGCTGCCTTTTGTCCCAAGTGACAGTACTGATCCGGGTTTCAAATTCCAAGCCCTGGCTACGGGCATTGCCGTGGTTGAGTGGGAGCTGAGAATAGTGCTTGGCATTACTGATAACTTCGTCAAAATCCCGGAGAGCGTTTTCCTGCGAAGTGCCATAAAAATCCAGAAGTGATCTTCCCACAATTTCCTTCTGTGGTAAAGACAGGTAGCTGCGAACAGTATCATTTATAAAAAAGATAGTCCAGTCTTTTTCGACCAGCCAGAGGGCGTCTTCGATGCTGTTGAAAAGCCTGAGATAGTTTCGTTGGTTTTCCAGAATTATGGATTCTTTGATCTGTAATTCGGCAAGATCGCTTTTGGTTTGAGAATGTAGAATGTCTATCCGGTTCAGAGTTCTGAAGACAACAAAGATCACAGCATAGATGATGGTTCCCTGCACCAGAACATAGTAGATGCTATAGTGATTTATGTAAAAGCGAAATGCCATGTAGACGAGCATAACAAAAAAGCCGAGGATCAGCCCTGGCTTGCGGATCAGATAGACTCCGGTGACGATATTAGCTGCATGAAGGATGGTAGTGATTCCCAGCCGGAAATCAATCTTAAGCAGATAGTCTGCTGCGAAAAGGATGAACGCCAGCAGAATGACGTCCAAGGAAATAATCACCCTCGCATAAGGTTTTTGTATGGGTTCAAGATAGGAAACGGGATCGAGATCGGGTTGAGTCATAACTATAATTTAATAAACCTCATTAGCTTTTTGGGTCCCTTTAGGGATCCGATTTTGACATCCACAGGGCTATACACTTCAAGGAAGTACATTCCACTGCTTAGGGATGATACGTCAAGTAAATATTCACCACTATCCGGATCAGGAGTCAAAACTCCCGAATGAACGATCTGCCCTTTCAGGTTATGGATGTTGATGTGAGTTCCAGATCTGAGCTTTCTGGCATCAGAAATTCGCAGCAAACCTGTGGAAGGGTTTGGATGCAAGGTAACTGGTTGCGGGCAGGGCAGCAGTGCATCCAAAGGATTGCTGACCTCCGGGTAAAAGCTGTGCTCTGCGTAGTCACTTTGGTTATCAGAAAAGCGGAGGGTGATGCTGCTCCAATCTTCCGGCAAGGGAATCCAGGAACTTTCGTAATCTCTGGGAAGGGAAAAATCCGGTTCGGAAAGCAAATGCAGGGGATAAACCTGCCGATTAGCCAGCACCAGTTCAAAGACAAGAGGAAAGTTTTGATCTGCATCAGAGTAGCAAACAGATGCCTGGAATTGCTGATCTTCCTCGTTGATTACCAGTTCCGGAGTGGAAAGCACAGGGATATTTGCATTACTGGTTTCAAGCTCTCTGGGGAGATTCAAAAGTTTGTATCCATCTGTGGAATCTGCTGTTTGATTGCCGGAAGAAAGAGAGATTTTGGAAGTGATGGCCTGGGTAACAAAAAGCGGATTTTGGGGATTGTACCAGGAAGAAAAATCCGGATCAGCAAGTAAATCTGAGATGTTACAGGAAAGGACAATCAGGTTATTGGCAGTGTCAATCTGGGTTTCGATGCTGCCGATATTGGTGAGATCGGAGATGCCTGTACCGGTGATTTTGTATAAACCAGGACCAATCACCCCAGGGAGGTTGACAGTGTACATCAGACCAAAGACGATTGGATCAGCTTCAGGATCGGCATTTGGATCGACGAGGACAGCCATATAGGAAAAAAAGGTGAGCCCGCTCCCGGTGGGGAATCCTCCCCCGTTGTTTTGAATGCCAAAATAGAGCTTAGAATCCGAAAAGCTGGTGTGATAGGCCAGAATATCAAGATTGGTTTGGGAGAATTGACCATCTCCCAGGGAATCGGTTTGTATCAGGGAAAGATCTGCAGGGGCAGGGCTGGAAGGCTGGTTCCAGAAGATGGGATTGAGCACGGGGTCTTCTCCCGGCAAACGAAATCCCAGAAAAGGATAGTCCGGGACAGAAAATTGGGTGCTGTGCCATCCCACGAAATCTAAATATGGCAGCATAGATACTTCCGATATGACGCCAGAATTTTTAACCAAAAGCCCAGTCTCAACTGTTGATTGGACAAGGATGCCAAGCTCATCCTCGGGATTGATGCCACTGAAAAATATACTACCGATCTGAGCATTCAGGGCCACACTGGCAATTATAACGAAACACAGCATGATGATTTTCATATTCTATCCTTGTTTTTCCATAAACGATTAAAACCTCAGGCCAAGCATCAGGGAATAGGCCTGGTTCCTCAATTCAACATAGGTGGGATCGGCCAATTCGTAGGTGGGGAGCTTCAGATAGTCCCATCCCAGGGTGAAACGATATTCCAAAAAGGTCTGCCAGGGGCTGTTCAACTCAAGTGATCCACCATAGACAAACGAAAAGTCGAACATATTGAGCTCTTCCAGATGTGAAGATTCCTTGATTATGATTTCAGTGAAGGAGCCATCGTCTTCGGGGAAAAAGATATGTCCATCCAGCTTGTGTTTTCCTGCAAACTTCAGGCTCATGGCGGTCCCAGTGAGGGCATTGAGCTTGAAGCGCTCCGTCTCGAAGGCAGTAATCTTTATAAGAACCGGGATTTCCACATAGTATAGTCGGTAGTCGATATTCATCCTGGCAGGTTTGGCAAGAGCTTCGCCCTCCAGTTCGCTGATGCTCACCTCTTCCCTTGAACCCTTGGCCGTCACCAATGCTTCATAGACCAGGCTGAGTTCCGGTATAATCTCCATCTCCAGAAAACCACCTCCAATATAACCTGCAAGGGGAATGGTCTTTACCTTATAGCCCAGATCATCACCTTTGTTGCCATAATGCGTGGAGACGTTCACTCCGGATTTGAGGCCGTAATGCAAGATAGTTTTGGCATGCAGGCTGCTGACTGCCATTATTGCCAGCAGGAATGAAACAAGGCTGAAGAAAAACTTAGCTTTCATTAAGCGGATCCGTTATCATTTTCCGGAGTTGCCCGGCCAGGGCAGTTTTGTCTTTGTAAACAGGATCTTCGGGATGGATGGCAGGATGGATGGTAAGCTTCACCCGGGCAGAGCAGATTCTCATCTGCTGCTCATAGATCCGGAAGCTTCCATCAATGGTTATGGGCAGGATGATGGCTTCTGCCATGAAGGCAAGTTTCAAGCTCCCAGCCTTGAAATCGGCTACCGGGCCACCTTTACTGCGGGTACCTTCCGGGAATATGACAATCGGTGAACCGGATTTGATGATGGTGGCACTGGTTTCGAAGGATTTGATGGCGGCGCGGGGATTTTTGCGGTCTATGAAGACGCAGCTCAGGGCTTGCATCCATTGACTGATGACCGGTACCTTGAGCAGTTCTTTTTTGCCGATAAAACCCAGCGGGAAATGCAGAAAACCAAGCAGGACAGGGATATCAAAGAGGCTTTGATGATTGGCAATTATGCAGACGTTTCGCTCTTTGGGGATGTTTTCTCTGCCCACTACTGTGAGCCGGGATCCGGTGGAAAGGAAGACCACTCTTCCCCAAAAACTGGCAATCTCATATACTATCCGCCGGTACCATACCCTTGGTAATACAGGTTTGAAAAGCAGTAGTATTGGCAGGATTAGGATGGCAATCAACTTAAGAAGCAGGAACAGGATTGTCCAGATCACAGTCTTAAACATAAATCCTCTAATAGCTAAGAGTTACCCATTCTTCATAAATGCTGTGCAGGGCAGTTACCCAGCCATTTTTCTTGAGTGCATATTTGATGGTGCGCCAATAAAGCCGGCTGTAACCGGGATAGTCGATGGGATCAAAACTGGTATTATGCCACAGAAGGGAGAGATGGGATTGATATTTGGCTGCCAGATCGATCAGCCTGCGGATGGAGCGTTCAGCAGAGATCAGGGAAAGATTCATAGCTTTTTCTGAGTAAAGGGTGGTGTCCATCACGATCAAAGGAATCTCCAGGATCCTGAAAGGACGGTTTTCTTTGATATTGAAGGGGTAAAAGGGGAAGGAAATTCCTGCCCGGAAACCGATGTTTTCCCAATAAC
>JAQUHL010000035.1 GCA_028683635.1 Candidatus Cloacimonadota bacterium | reverse complement strand
CTACTGAGTTTGACCAATTTATTGAAAACAACAGAATCATCGAGAGTGTTGCCGGTAAAAGTGATGATGAAATAGATGCGATATTTATTAAGGGAAAGCTCTCCGACAACCTGGTAAGCCGGCTTGAAATTTATCTCGATCATATCCATTATCCTATTGCCGTGCGTTCTTCGAGCCTTCTGGAAGATTCACAAGCTCAACCTCTGGCAGGAGTATATCGCACCTTCATGTTACCCAATAACCATGTAGATAAGCTCTTCCGCCTAAGGCAGCTAATGGATGCCATCAAGCTGGTGTTCTCCTCAGTTTACCTATCAGATGCCAGAAATTTCCTTGAAGCCCTGAACTTCAAAGCTGAAGAGGAAAAAATGGCCGTCATAATTCAGGAAGTTGCAGGTGGCAGACATGCAGACAGCTATTACTATCCCCACATCTCTGGAGTAGCACAATCCTACAACTTCTATCCCACTGCCCACATGACCCACACCGATGGGATTGCCAACATAGCTCTTGGTCTGGGAAAATCTGTGGTGGAAGGAAAGCTGAATTTCCGCTTTTGCCCAAGATATCCCGAAACAGAGATGCTCCCCCAACAAGAACTGGTAAGATCCGCACAAAAGGAATTCTTTGCCTTGGATCTCTCCCGAAACGATTTTGACCTGACCAAAGGAGAAGAAACAACTTTGGTGAAACAAAGCCTGAAAGAAGCAGAAAAGCAGGGAGTGCTCCGCTATATTGCCTCCGTATGGGATTATGAAAACAATCGGCTAACCGATAATCTCGAATCTCCTGGCCTAAAAGTGCTCACCTTTTCCAGCATTCTCAAGTATAATCACTTCCCACTGGCAAGGATTGTACAGGAACTGCTCGAAATTGGCGAAATTGCCTTGGGCATTCCTGTAGAGATTGAATTTGCCGTAAATCTGGATCATGATAACCTAATGGGGCAGATACCTTCATTTTACATCTTGCAAATCCGTCCGCTATCCGTAACCACAGAGGCATACCGGATTGATGTCGAAAAGCTTGATAAAAAGGATCTTATAATGTACACAGAGCACGGAATGGGAAATGGAATTATCGATGACCTCACAGACATCATATATATGGATCCTGAACGTTTCGACAAAACGCGCACTCAAGAAATGCAAGCTGAAATCGAAACACTGAACGAGAAAATGCACAGGGAGAACAAAAGATACATCCTGATCGGACCAGGTCGCTGGGGCTCAAGAGATAGATTTTTGGGCATTCCTGTACGCTGGCCACAGATCAACAGAGCCAAGGTAATTCTGGAAACAGGTCTGAGAGATTTCATTGTGGAGGCATCACAGGGAACGCATTTCTTCCACAATCTGGTGGCTATGAATGTAGGCTATTTCACCATTCCCTACGTATCCCAAACCGATTTTGTGGATTGGGAGTGGCTATTGAACCAGCCTGTAACGGAGCGGGGAGACTTCTTTGTTCATCTGGAATTTGACCATAACCTGGTAGTGAGAATGGACGGTAAGACCGGACTTGCTGTAATCCACAAATGAGAACCAGGCGATGATTTCTGCCAATAATTGGTCTAAAGAAATCGAGCTCATCGAATGTGTCATGCCTCACAGAGTGCAGCATATTCTCCTGATTGCCTCACTCTATGATACTTTTGTCTTCGAGGTTGATGGCTTTTTAGCGGAACAGGTTGCAGCAGATTTTTACCTCCTGAACCTGACCACCCAACCCACTATCTATCATGCTTCAAGCAGGGAAAGTGCACTTAACCAGCTTCAGTATGAACAAATTGATGTTGTTATTATCCACCTTGCTTCAATGCGTGGATTAGCACTTGAACTCATTGCCAACATCAAAGAGATCTACTACTCGAAACCCATAGTGCTGTTATTGAGCACTCCCATGGATCTGATGTTTATCGAAAACCATGTTGACCAATTGCGGGTAGTGGACGATTTTTTTTATTGGAATGGTGATTCCAAGCTCTTCCTGGCAATCGTCAAACAACTCGAGGAAAAGCTCAACATCGAGCATGATACCAAGATCTATGATATCCCAATTATTATTGTTATTGAGACCTTCATCCCCTATTACTCTCAGTTTTTGCCATTGCTTTATGAACAAATCTTGCTCTTGAACCAGGATGTGATCCGCAGAGAGCATCAAGATTTTAACAAAACCTTGTATATGAATGCCAGGCCGAGAATTCTGCTTCTTCATGATTTCTCAAGCGCTGTGGAATTTTTCAGTGCTCACTCAGACTGCATCATTGGCATTATCAGCAATGTAAATTATAATTACAGGGGTGAATTTGACCGTGATGCCGGACTTAAACTTTTGCAATATGTCAGGAAAAGGAAGCCGACCCTGCCTTTTCTGCTCCAATCCTTCAATCCCATGTATCGGGATATTGTTACTTCTAATGAGGGTGAATTTTTGTACAAAGATCTTCCTGGACTAAAAATTCAGATCCGGAGGTGGTTGGAGAATGAGATCGGATTTGGCAAGTTCATCTTTCGAAAACCTGATCAATCCTATGTATGCGAAGCGCAGACCCTGATCGGTTTTCTCCATTGTCTGAGCCAGATACCCAATGAATCGCTGATCTATCATTTCAAATATAAGCACATCCACAATTGGCTCAATACTCATGCGGAAGTTGCACTTAGCATCTATCTGAAACACATGGTTAAATGGGAAGAACCCGAAGAACTGAGAAAAGAATTGTGCGATTCCTTCCAATCCCTGATAGAATACAGACGCCGGGAAAAGATTCAGGATTGGAACGAAGAATCCACCTTCGACATAAATTTGATCTATAAAATTGGGGAAGATTCCATCGGAGGAAAAGGACGAGGACTTGCCTTTCTAAACGTGGTAATAAACCGTTTCAGTAATGTCTGCGAAAAATACACCAACGCCACCATCTCTGTCCCTGTGGCTGCTGTGCTGGCTACTGGAGAATTCGATAAGTTTCTTGCCAATAACCCCCATTTGAAGGATATTGAGGATTTATCCGATTCGGAAATTGATTTGGCATTTGTCAAAAGCAGCTTTACCGATAGCACGATAATGGTCTTGCAGTCCATCGTATCACAAACAAATTTTCCTCTTGCCATCCGTTCCTCGTCGGTACTCGAGGATTCCATCACCAATCCTTTTGCCGGAATTTTTCGTACTTTTTTGATTCCCAATAGTCATCCGAATCAAGACATCCGCTTGGAGCATTTGATAATTGCTATCAAGCTTGTGTATGCATCCATGTTCCTGAAAAATGCAAGGGTATACCGGGAATCGCTTCGCATTCCTTCCCGGGAAGAAAAGATGGCTATCATCATCCAAAGGGTAGCGGGGTCAAGGCATGAAGAATATTTCTATCCTTTGGTATCAGGTGTGGCACAGTCCTATAATTACTACCCTGGTTCAAATATGAAACATGAAGATGGGATTGTAACCCTTTCCACCGGTCTTGGAAAAACAGCCGTAGAAAGGGAAAGAACCTTTGCTTTCTGTCCGGCGCATCAGAACAAAGATATGTTCACAGCGGTAAACATCGTCTCCAATGCTCCCAGGCATTTATATGCCATAGCACCCAATAAGAACGATTTCAACCTACTGGAGGGTGAGGATGTTTCTCTGGAAAGGCTCAGGATATCTCAGAAGCTCTGTGAAACTGAATTGGTGGATATTACATCCGTTTGGGACCATGATAACAAAGAATTCATCAGTGGAAAATATGCCCAGGGCCCAAGGGTAGTTACATACAGATCACTTTTACACTATAATCTATACCCGCTGGCACCGATTATCAAGGATTTCTTGCAACTGGGTCGCGAAGTAATGGGTTGCGAAGTAGAAATGGAATTTGCATTTGATATCGACGCTGAAAAGAAGCGTTGCAGTTTTTTTCTACTGCAAATCCGCCCCATAGCCGTCAATTGCATGTTGTACTCCGAACCCCTTGAATCCTATCTGGATAAAAGACATGAACTGCTATTGTTTTCATCCTACGCTCTTGGCAGCGAAATCAAAGAAGAACTTAATACAGTGATCTATATCAATCCTGAAAAGTTCAGCATAGTAAAAACCGAAGAAATGGTGATCGAGCTTGAGGAAATGAACCAGGAGATGCGAAACTCGAATACCAAATATGTTTTGATCGGACCGGGTCGTTGGGGCTCGAGTGATCGTTTTTTGGGTATTCCTGTGGTCTGGAGTCAGATTAGTAATGCGCAGGTAATTGTTGAAGTAGTTCTGCCATACATGAGTATCGAAGCATCTCATGGCAGTCACTTTTTTCACAATCTGTTTTCCATGAATGTAGCATACTTAACAGTCTGTGATAAAGCACAGAATGATTACTTGGATTGGGAATGGCTCGATAATCAGGAATCACTCCTAACAGGGCAATTCTTTATAGTAAAAAGACTTCCACAAGAATGCAAAATTCTATTTGACGGAAAGAACGCTGTCATTAAGAAGTGAATCCCTAAGTAATTATTCCCCTGTTAGTGTGGACAGGGTATCTTGATGTTGATTAGAGATTCGAATAATTACTGGTGTTTGTTCTACAGTTTGAAAACTGAACATGAGTTTACTCGGCAAACAGAATAAATACAGGAGGTATGTGTTTATGACCATGCACGAGTTCTTACACCAAGTCTCGGCGAAAAACGCCGATCAACCTGAATTCATTCAGGCGGTTTCCGAAGTTGTCGAATCTATATGGGATGTATATGATTCGAATCCCCAATTGAAAAAGGCGAAAATCCTCGATCGTATTGTTGAACCTGAACGGGTAATTATCTTCCGAGTGCCCTGGCAGACTGATTCGGGTGAAGTGATGGTGAACCGTGGATTCCGCATCGAGTTTAATAGTGCAATCGGCCCCTATAAGGGTGGGTTGCGCTTTCACCCCAGTGTTAATCTTGGAATCTTGAAGTTTTTGGGATTTGAACAAATCTTTAAGAATAGCCTTACAACCTTGCCTATGGGTGGAGGAAAAGGTGGATCGGATTTTAACCCCCGCGGTAGATCTGATGAAGAAGTGATGCGGTTTTGCCATTCCTTCATGCTCGAGCTTTTCCGTCATATTGGTCCTGATACTGATGTCCCTGCTGGAGATATCGGGGTTGGTAAAAGGGAGATAGGCTTCCTGTTTGGAATGTATCGCAAAATCAGAAACGAATACACTGGAGTTCTAACAGGTAAAGGTCTTGATTGGGGTGGTTCCTTGATTCGCCCAGAAGCCACGGGATTTGGGACAGTGTATTTTGCAGATGAAATGCTCAAAGTTCGTGGTGATTCTCTGGATGGTAAGACAGTATGTGTATCAGGTTCCGGAAATGTGGCACAATATGCCATTCAAAAGATCAATCAATTGGGTGGCAAGGTCGTGACCGCATCCGATTCAGATGGATTCATTCATGATCCTGATGGCATTAAAGGTGAAAAGTGGGAATACTTGCTGGAACTTAAAAACATCAAGCGTGGTAGAATCAGTGAATATGCCGATGAATTTGGGAAAAAATACTTTGCTGGTCAACGCCCTTGGAACGTTCCCTGTCAGGTAGCCCTCCCCTGTGCCACACAGAATGAGATTAACGGCGAAGAAGCAAAAACACTTGTTAAAAACGGTTGCTTCTGCGTATCCGAGGGAGCCAATATGCCTACCACACCGGAAGGAGTGGAAGTGTTCCAAGAAGCCAAGATTTGCTATGGCCCCGGTAAGGCTGCAAATGCCGGTGGAGTCGCCACTTCCGGTTTGGAAATGACACAAAACAGCATGAGGATCAATTGGTCCCGGGAAGAAGTGGATAGCAAGCTTCATAACATCATGAAATCCATTCACGCTCAGTGCGAAAGATATGGAAAAGATGGTAACTTTATCAACTATGTAAAAGGAGCGAATGTGGCTGGCTTCCTGAAAGTTGCCAATGCCATGCTTGATCAAGGATTAATCTAATACCCAATAACCAAACCGCTTTTCTGATACTCCTTTATCCAATTGGAAAAGCGGTTTGGATTGTTTATGATTATGAATGAAAGTAATATTCAACATACAACAGATAATACAGATTACATAGCCCTGTTAACCGAGAGGATCAAAGAGCTTTCCTGCCTTTACCAGATAGCTGAAATCTCAAATAATCCTGAGTTCAGTTTGAAGGAAATACTGAGCCAAATTGTCCAGGTAATTCCTCCAGCCATGCAATATCCTTATCTCGCCAGTGCGAAATTGTTCATTGATGGCGACACCTTCACAAGTGCAGTTTTTTCACCGAGCAATATTTTCATTAGTGAGGAAATTGTGGCTGGCTACCAACCGCGGGGGATAATCGAAGTATTTTACCAATCTTCGGATGATTGTACTGCTCCCTTAACATTTTTACCTGAAGAGCATAAGTTGTGTAAAACAATATCACAACAGATCGCCCTTATCCTCGAAAGAAAACAGATCGAGGAAACCAACCAAAAATTACAGGAACAGCTTCGCCATGCTGATCGGCTTGCCACCATTGGTCAACTGGCAGCGGGGATCGCTCATGAGATCAATGAACCTCTTGGAACAATACTGGGATTTGCCCAATTGCTACAAAGCTCATATATCTTGAGTGAAGATATGAATACTGACCTTATGAAGATTATCAATGCCGCTCTGCATGGCCGGGAAGTTGTAAGAAAACTAATGCTGTTTTCGAGACAGATGCCTCCCAAAAAGGCTCTTATCAACCTCAATAAAATCATTGAAGATGGCTTTTATTTCCTGGAAAGCCGCTGTGCAAGACAGGGTGTCGAGATTCGCAGGAGTCTCGCTGGGGATATTCCAGAAATTGTTGCTGATCCGAGCCAAATGCATCAGGTGTTAGTTAATCTCACCGTCAATGCCATGCAAGCGATGCCCGAAGGTGGCATTATCACAATCGAGACCCATAATCATGGAAAGGAGATTGAACTTTTTGTTGCTGATACAGGGATAGGAATGAGCCCCGAGACCGTGAAGAAAATATTCATCCCCTTTTTCACTACCAAAGATATCAATCAAGGTACTGGATTGGGACTGTCGGTTGTGCATGGAATTGTCACAACCCATAATGGCAGAATTGAGGTGCAGAGTAAATCCGGTCAGGGCACTTGTTTCAGGATTTATATGAAGGTTTGAGATGTTAGAGAAAAAAGAAAAAGTATTGGTAGTGGATGATAGCCCGGACACCTTAGAAATGCTGGCTCGAAAAATCGCTTCCCGCGGGTATGAAGTTTATTCAGCCCCAGATGTTAGCAAAGCACTGGATACATTGGGGAGCATACCCATCGAGTTGGTTATCACGGACTATAAAATGCCCAAACACACCGGCTTAGAACTCATCAGGCATATTCAGAGCAATCTTCCTCACATCAAAGTTATTATGCTCACTGGCTTTCCCACCATCGAGGGGGCAGTGGAAGCGGTCAAGGTTGGAGCAGAAGAATATCTCACCAAACCCTTTACCGATGATGAACTCTTTTCTGCAGTTGACACAGCCATCCGTAAGTTGCGCCAGAAAAAACTATCAGTGAAACCTGCTGCCCAGGAAAGTAATCCCTATGGAATCATTGGTGCATCCAAAGAAATCCAGAAAGTGTTTCACAGCATCAGGAAATCTTGCTCCACAAATGCTACAGTCCTGGTCCAGGGAGAAAGCGGGACCGGAAAGGAATTGGTCGCCAGAGCCATCCACTACCATTCCAAAAGGAGCAAAACTCCATTCGTCCCTGTGAATTGCGGAGCGATCCCGGATTCCCTATTGGAAGCTGAGCTCTTTGGCTTCACCAAGGGCTCATTTACAGGCGCACATGAAACCCGAGCCGGATATTTTCTTACTGCAGATGGAGGCACAATCTTTCTCGATGAGATCTCCGAAACCTCTCTTTCCATGCAGGTTAAGCTACTCCGAGTCCTCGAGGATAAACAAATCTATATGATCGGAACAAAAAAACCAAGATCAGTAAACGTCCGGGTTATTGCAGCAACGAATAAGGATCTTCAACTCCTGGTAAAGCAAGGATATTTCCGGGAAGACCTCTATTATCGGCTCAATGTACTTACAATAAACATCCCAGCTCTCCGGGATAGATCTGAGGACATCCCTGCTCTTATCTATCATTTTTTGAACAAATTCGCTACGGAAAATGCCAAAAAAATCCCTGAAATAGCTGATAACGCTCTTTCAGCCTTGCAAAGCTATCAGTGGCAGGGAAATGTAAGAGAACTTGAAAACCTCATCTACAGACTGGTGATTATGAAGGATGATCAGATCATCGATCTGCCAGATTTGCCAGATTACATCCGCTATTCAATCAAGATCCAGAAGGATCTCAACCGTTCGCTTGAAGATGTTGAAAGAGAATATATTATGGATGTTGTCAAACACGTGGGAGGCAACAAATCTCTGGCTGCCAAAATTTTGAAAATTGACAGAAAAACCCTCCACGCAAAGATGAGGCCAATAAACAAAAATGAGGATACAGATGCTGATTGATCTCATTCGGGCAAACCGTAGCTATCGAAGATTCGATGAAACTCACAAAGTAACAAAAGAACAGCTCCTGGACATGATTGAACATGCCAGGCTCAGTGCCAGTGCAGCCAATCTACAGAACCTGAAATTTTACCTTTCATGCGATGAGCAAACCAATGCTCTTGTCTACTCCCAACTTTCATGGGCAGGCTACTTACGGTACTGGGACGGGCCTGTTCCGGGAGAAAGACCCCCGGCTTATGTTTTAGTTCTCGCACCAGTGAGTACATCAAAATATCACATGTTAGACGTGGGAATTGCTTCCCAAAGCATTTTACTTGCTGCCACAGAAGCAGGACTGGGAGGGTGCATGATCGCTTCCATCAAAAAAAGATATCATACACCATAGCCTCCATTTGCCAGATGGGCTTGATATTGTTCTGGCCATAGCTGTGGGCAAGCCTGCTGAACAAGTGGTGATCGAGGAAGTTATCGATCCGGAAGATATCGAGTACTGGCGGGATGATGACAATATCCATCACGTTCCCAAAAGGTCTTTGCAGGATATTGTAATCGAACCCTAAAACGCGACATACCATTCCCACACTTCAAACATCTCCAAGGGAGGATGTGATGAACAGATTTTCTTTCATTCTTGCTTTGGTTCTTTGCGTGCCTATGTGCGCAAACATCCAACAGACCACACAAGAACAGTTTTCGTCGATAGGCACCTGTGTAGAAACAGCCAACCGAGTGTCGGAAGAGGAATTTTACCTAAAAACGGAAAGATCTTGGGACAATCAGAATAAACAGATCTTTTCAAAATCAACAGAATGGACCCTTATTGATTCTATGAGAATCTCGTCTATCCTTCCGGCCGGACAGCAGATTGGAACTCAATTCTATAGTCCCAACGCCACTTATCACGATTTTTCCAGCTTTGGCGCACTGATTGCTGAATCGATCACTGCCCTGAATAAAGCTCCAAATTGGCTATGCTATGAACTTCGTAACATACTTACTCAGCTTAGCCCGGAGAAACAACTTGTTTGGGCTGGTCTTATTAACAGCACTCAAGATCCTTTTGTTGACGAAATCGCCTTTTGCATTGCCCACTCATCCGTTGAATACCTATCCTCAGATTTTGCCTTGCCAGAGCTGTTTACTGAAAATGCAGAAGTGCTATATGCAATTGATTCGGAGCTGTCCTATGTCCAGATTGTCGATTATGGTACTTCAGCAACAGACAGAGAGTTTTATTCCACTACACGATACCAGAAATACAACAGCGCTGGTGATCTTGTCCAAATGGATGTCCCCAGAGATATTTATTATTGGTATCTGGTTCATCCCAAACTAACGGATGAGATTCCAGCTTACATTGATCCCGCCATCATTGAGAACAACTCAAGTCACAACAACAACATCTCCCCTCCTCCCACAGGGGTATTCTGGCGGAGTTTTCTTTATGAAGCACAGGAAGAAAACTACCCTGTTCTGGCCGATACGCTGCGCCAGATCCAAACTTTATTTAATCACAATGGGGATACCTCAGATGCGATACATGCCATTGGATGGTGGATCAATAATACAATGAGTTTCACATCAAACAGCGAACGACCCCACCAACCGGTGCGTATCTACAGGAAGCACATTGGCCGCTGTGGAGAATATGCGGATTATACATCGGCTGCTTCAAGAACTGCCCTGATCCCCTGTAACAGTATCCTTTCCATGTCCACTGATCACACTTGGAACGAATTCTGGGATGAAGATTGGATTATGTGGGAGCCTGTGAATGGATACATCAATAACCCCTTTGTTTATGAAAATGGGTGGGGAAAAGTCTTCGGATCGGTATTTGAAATCCGTAGTGACGGAGTGTTAAGCTCCGTAACCGAGAGATATTCTGAGGGATTAGCCCATATCAATATCTGCTTTACTGATGAGAACCAGACCCCCATCGATGGTGCAAGGGTGATTCTTGCCTTCTATGAAT
>JAQUHL010000034.1 GCA_028683635.1 Candidatus Cloacimonadota bacterium | reverse complement strand
AGTATCCATCCTTCCCACACTGGCTTTTGGGTAGATATTCAGGAAGGCTGTGGCTGCAATTTTGCGTTTGGGTTTCCATCCTTGTTCTCCTACTATGGAATCTATTTGCTTGTCAGGCAAGTACAAGAGAGTTGAGTCTGTACAATCTTTCAAGCACAACATCCCATATTACTAGAATATGCTCGTGCAATAAGGGGTCTATTGCAAGAATATACTCGTGTAATTGAGGTATAATCCTGATAACAAAGGCTATATGCGTTCCGAACAGGCAGATCCGCTGTTTCTGTCGACCAGGGCTCGACAGCCCAAACAGGGGTGGAGACGTCCTCGCGCCACTAAGGTTATATGCTTTCTGAACAGGCAGATCCGCTGTTTCTGTCGACCGGAGCTCGACAGCCCAAATAGGGGTAGAGACGTCCTCGTCGCCACAAAGGCTATATGCTTTTTGAACAAGCAACTCCGTCAAAGACCGTTGCACATCCCGATTTATCGAAATTCAGACTTCCAAATATGCTGGTTGTGAGGCTTATTTTTGTATATCTATTCCCGCCCCCCACCCTGAAAGGAGCAGGGCTTCGCCCTACAATCCATTATTCAAGGGTCTTTTATGTCATTTCAAAACCAAACACGGTGTAAAAGTCAAGCCCCGGACATCCGGGGCCTGGCACTTTCTGTTTCTATTAGTTTTGCTTAGAAGCTTGTTTTATCCACGAAGTTAAAGCCATCGATCAGCATGGTGGGCAGATCGAGGTAGCTTTCCACCACCTGGTTGGTTCCGAGGGCGAGGATGCGTTTGGTCATATCGTGGGGGATTTCGTTGAAGCGCAGGTTATTCACTGCATGTTTGATCTTGCCATTTTCGAAGTAGAGCACCCCGTCCCGGGTCATGCCGGTCAGTTCGCCCTTCTTCATATCCACGGTGCGGATATACCAGAAGCGGTTGATGATCAAGCCTTTGGGCACCTTTTTCATCATTTCCGCCTCGCTGGATTTACCGCCGGGGATATAGATGTTGAACAGGCGGCTGGGTTTTTCACCGATCTTTTGTGCCCAGAAGCAGTTGCAGGGCATGTTCACCAGCTTGCCTTTTTCGATCCAGGTCCTATCTTCGGAGATGATGCCATCCCCGGAGAAGGGTGCGCAGGAAAGCTCATTGTTTTTGAGGGTGGAATACATCGAGAAATCCTTGCCAAAGAAGCGTTTGCCAAGCTGATCCGAGAAGGGGGTGAGCCCCTCATCGCTTTCCCGGCGGTTCATCATCCAGCACATGAACCAGAGCAGTTCCATCAGGGCTTCCGGGCGGAGGATGACGGCTATCTTCTGCGCATCAAAGTTTTGCGGAGAGCTCAATCCACTAAACTGGGCATTGAGTTTCTTCAGTTCATCCTTGAGTTTGAAGCTGGCAAAATCCTTGTGGGTGCAGGAGATTTTGGTCTCCACATCAGCTTTTATAATGGTCATGGAATGGCCAAAACTGCCGCTTTCATAGGAACCCCTGAAGCCATTTTTGGTGGCCAGAAAGTGCTCGTAGAGATGCTTTTCCGTCATGCCGGAGACCTTCGCCTCCTGTTTCTCCGCATTGCGGATGCTGTCTTTGACGATTTCGATCATCCTCTCCGGGCTCAGTTCTTTTGTGGCCGCGGCTGCGGACTCGTAACTGGTGAATTTTTGCTTCGCAGCAGAGGCGACATATTCGGGATCGGGCTGGTTCAGCTTTGCCATATCTTCGGCAGTTTTGATCAGGTAGGCAAGGGTTTCGGGACTATCCTGGTTAACCTCGCAGCTACCGGTTTTGTTATCAAAAGCCACTTCCAGGCTGATACTCAGATTTGCTCCGGCAATGTGCTGCGTAACGGCATTTTGGGCAAAGCGAGTTTCGTGGCTGTCCTCGAGGAAGATATTGAGGGTAAAATCATCTGCCTGGCAGTTCTTTTCCACGTATTGGACGATCTTTTTCAGTTTGCTGTTCATTGAGAACCTCCCACCCGGATATTTCTGAATCTGGCTGGTGCGGAGCCATGCGTCATTCTCGCGGTCTGACTGGGCTGGCCTTTTCCGCAATTTACCACGCCGAAGGGACGCCAGAACCTTTCATCACAGATTGCATCGCAGGAATTCCAAAATTCCGGATTGCAGGATTTGTAGAGAACTTTCTTGAGCGGACGGATGAGCTTGCCATTCTTGATTTCCCAGAAGAAATCACCGCCAAACTGGAAGTTCACCCGGTGCTGGTCGATCGAGAAGCTGCCCCGTCCTTGAATATAGACGCCATCTTCCGTATCGGCAATCAGTTCTGCGGGAGTGAGGGCTTTGGTTCCGGGCATCAGATAGAGATTGGGAATGCGGTTGATCGGCTGGTTATAATAATAGGTGGCACGATTGCAGCCTCTTGAATAGTTCAGTCCAATCTCCAGGGCTGTATCCCTGGTGCTGCCATATTCATTGAGGATGCCGTCTTTGACGATGTGCCATTTTTGTCCGGGCACGCCATCATCATCAAAACCTGCCGTGGCGAGACCTTCATCAAGAGTGTTATCTCCCATGAAGTTGATGAGTTCCGAGCCATAGCGGTAGTTCTTCAGCTTTTCCGGAGTGGCAAAGGAGATCCCGGCATAGTCCGCTTCCCAGCCCAGCACGCGATCGAGCTCGGTGGGATGGCCAACCGATTCGTGCATGGTGAGCCCCAAGTGATTGGGATCGAGGATGAGGCTGCGGCGCTGTTCGGGGCCCAGCGGATCTGCTTTCACTTTGATAAGGGCTTCTTCGGCAATCTGTTTGGCTTTTTCCATCAGCTCAAGATCGAGCACCCACTCCCAGCCAGTGGCTCTTCCGCCTTCATCGAAGGTGCGGCTTTGGCTGTCACCCTCATGAACGGCAGTGGCTATCACCATGGGATCGATGAACGAGGTCTTGATATCCAGCCGGGTGCCCAGAGTGGAAGCAAAGAGCTTCTCGTCCTTTTGCATCAGCAGGAAAAAAACTGCCTGGCGAATCCCCTCATAATTCAGCATCATCCGGTTTACCTCCATCATCAGATCCACTTTTTCCTTGAGGGAAACGGATAGCGGATCGATGCAGAGCGGGGTTTCATATTCTGCGATATAGCTTCTTTCCGGTGCCAGACGCAAGCCCCTGCCTTTGTTTGCCGAGGCAGAAAGCTCTGCCGTTTGCATGGCTTTTTTGACTGTAGCAAGGACGGCTGCATCGGAATAGACATTGCTATGGGCAAAGCCCCAGGCACCGTTTTTGAAGATCCTGATGCCATAGCCATCCACCACCTGGTTGGAGGTGTTTTTGAGGCTGAGGTTTCGCAAATAGATGCGTTGCGCCGTGGTTTTGTGAATCCGGATATCGGCATATTCAGCACCGAGCTTTTCTGCCGAGTTCAGGGCAAGATCCAGATATTTCATGGCAACTCCTTTTGTTTTATTGAATATTTATATTGAAAAAGCGTCATCCAGGCCCAGCCCACCGCCCATATATAATTAATGGAGCGCTGCTTCATACCCCGTATAATTATGTCATTTGTAAGTGGAATCTGTTTAGATATAATTAAAAGCATCGATATAGCGCAGGATCAATCCCATGAACATTCCGATAAAAAAGGCTGCGATCAGGATCTTGATCCCGATCAGGATCAGATTTGCCTTGGCGAAGTTGACACGGTTGGGATTGGCATTTTGATCAAAAGACCAAACAATAAGCAGGATCAGGTTTACGATCGGAATCCACAACAGGATATGGATTACCAGCCACTCACCGGTCGAAACCACCGGTGCATCATAAGCTTGCTGAGCTCCCCAGCCCTGAGGATAGGGCGGAGGGGACGGAGCATCGTTTTTCGGATAAATGGGTTCAGGCATGTATTTCTCCCTATTCAAACTCATATTTATATATCATATTGACTATATCCAAGTATTTTCTCCTTCCTAAGTACTGATCCGATATTGTCAAATACTATTTTCGTTCCAAACTTCCAGGATATTGTGATTGACAGATGCCTGCCTCTTTCCTATCCTGTTCACATGAATGAAACACAGCATTTTAATCCTGCCCGACCGCAGGAGAATCTCGCCATCATCGTGGCGTACGACCGGAATCGGCTGATCGGCAAAGAGATGCATCTGCCCTGGAAGATTCCGGAGGATCTGGCTTATTTCCGGTCCAAGACCCTGGGGCACAAGATTCTGATGGGCAAAAGGACCTACTTTTCTCTTGGGAAACCTCTCGATCAGCGCACAAACCTTATCCTGAGCTCGGATGAGGATCTTTTCGTCCCCGGATGCATCATGTGCCGCAGTATCCCGGAAGCACTGGAACACATCGGAGACGACACCTGCTTCATCATCGGCGGGGCAGCAATATTCAGGCAGTTTTTACCCCTGGTGGGGAAGCTCCATATCACCCGGATCGAGTATGAATTCGAAGGTGATACCTGGTTCCCCGAATACGACCCGGGGGAGTGGAATTGCCTCTATTTCGAGCAAATGACTACCAAAGACGGATACCACATCAGCTTCAATGAATATATCCGGGTTGCTCGGTGAGCTTGTATAGCCTAAGGTTCACGATTTATCGGGAACAACCCATATAACTCTGTATAAATAAAAGGAGTTATATCGTGTTTAGTTTGAAATGACATAATCCATGCCCAGCCCACCACCCAATATTGTATGGGGCTCCGCCCCATGCCCCGTTTGATTATGTCATTTCAAAGTGGAAACTGTATTATATTCTCATTTGAACTCATAAAGACCGTTGCACATCCCGATTTATCGAAATACAGACTTCCAAATATGCTGGTTGTGAGGCTTATTTTTGCATATCTATTCCCGCCCACCACCCTAAAAGGAGTAGGGCATCGCCCTACAACCCATTATTCAATGGTCTTTTACAGTGGAAGCCAAGTGGTTAAGCAACCCAGGGGCGTGGATTAGCCCTGAAATCTGGTAACTATACCGCTCTTGGCAGGCAGAGTTATTACTCTATCTTTCCTGTTGGCAAGTGTTTCGTGGGAGAGGTCACTGGTGGAGAGCAGAATTTCGGAGCTACTTGATATGCTAAAACTGATCTCTTCATCGGTGGGATTGATGTAGATGAGGACTTCCCTGGTTTCATTATAGCGCTTGAAGACACAGAGAGGCAGATTGATATCCACGAAGGCGAATTCACCATCGACCAGCAGGGGTTCGGCTTTGCGAAGCACGATGCTCCTTTGGTAGAGGTCGTGAGCGTCGCGTGCTTCTTCGCGGATTTCCCAATTCCAGTTGAAGGGACGGCGGTTATCCGGATCTTTTTTGCCGTGCATGCAGATTTCATCGCCATAATAGATATGCGGCGCACCCAGGAAGGTCATTTGGAAGAGGATGGTAATTTTGAGCAGATCGATATCTTTGTCCACCAGGTTCCAGATCCGCCATGTATCATGGCTTCCCAAAAGATTCATCATCGCCTTCAGGGCATGGAAGGGATATTTGGTGAGACCTTCGCAGATACGGTTTTGAAATTCCTGCAGGGAAATCGTGCGGGTTACCAGGTAATCGATCACAGGGGCTTTGAAATAGGCATAGTTCATCACAGAATCGAAGTATTTGGGGGATACCCAGTCTTCGGCATTGTGCCACAGCTCACCGACTAGCCAGGCATCAGGTTTGAGAGCTTTGATTTCCTGGCGGAAAAGTTCCCAAAACCAGAAGGGTACCTCGTCCGGAACGTCGAGCCTGAAGCCATCAAAATCCATCTCACTGATCCACCAGCGGGCAGCTTTGAGGACGTATTCGACCAGCGGTTCATTGGGCACTGCTTTGTCGATTTCTGTGATGTAGTTTTCTTCAGGATGGCTGCGGGAGAGGTCATAATTCAGATCCGGCATATCTTTGATGCCCCACCAGCACTGGTAATATTCCTTGGGTTTAAAATCCGGAGGCAGGGGTTTGGGAATGGGAAACTTATGGAAATCGTACCAATTCCAGTATTCGGAATAGGGTCCCTTTTCCAGGCAGTCCCTAAAGGCCCAGAAGGTTTCTCCGGTATGGTTGAAAGCCACATCCAGAATCAGTTTGATGCCCCGTTTATGACATTCAGAGACCAGTTCTTTGAGATCCTTTTCAGTCCCGAAATGGGGATCGATCTTCAGGTAATCTGCAGAATCGTATTTGTGGTTTGATTTTGCTTCCCAGAGGGGATTGAAATAGATGATAGTTATGCCCAGGGCGACCAGGTAGTCCAGCTTCTGGGTAACACCCGGGATGTCGCCTCCATAGAAGGACCACCAATCCGGCTTGCCATCAGGAAGCCAGGGACTTTGGTCCAGGCCGGTGATATCCCTCCAGTTATCCACAAAGTGGTAATATTCCTGGAAGGGTTGCAAGTGCTCAACCGCAGGAGGAGGATCTTTGACATCCTGATAATACCATTCCCCAAAATCCTGATTGAGCTTGGGATCTCCATTGTGGAAGCGATCCGGGAAGATCTGGTAGATTATGCCATTTTTTACCCAGTCCGGGATTTCAAAGATGGGCATAAGTTCCGCTTGTTCCTGGAAAGCTTCGATCTTGCCAAGCTCCTCATCGGGATTATCTGAATTGCAAAAACTGAATCCGCTCCTTCCTGCCAGTACTGTGTTTTCCTGATACTGGATGCGGATATGGAAGCTGAGGATTTGGGATCCTGGCGCTTTCAGGCAATAATGGAAGTAATCATAAAACATATCCCTACCGATCGGAATCAGCTCGATTTCGTTGTCTCCCAGGTGCATAAAGATTTTGTCCGCGAGGTTTCTGAACCAGCGGAAACGGATTTCATAAACGCTTTCGGATATCCTGGTAATGAGATGGAAGGGATGCTCCCTCTGGTCGAGGTGTTCCAGATGATGTTTCAGGTCTTCCCAGATGAGCAGATAGTCATATTCCTCGATCTGGATGACGGAGTTCAGGCCCCCGTAGGGATCGGGTTCGGTGTGTGAGTTTTGGGGGTCTGTAATCCAGGAACCATCCACGATGAGCTTGTAGCGGTAGGTTCCGGGTTCCAGCGGTAGTGAAAGCTGATATACTCCTCCCAGATCGTGCATTTCCAGGATTTTCCAGGATGTGAAATCACCGGTGATGCCGACTGTGTGATCTCCCAGGGTGGGAGCTTCATAATAGAAACGGATCCTTTTCATTGCCAACCTCCTAAAAATCGATGGCTTGAACAATCTCGGCCCGAACGGGAAGGCTGTCCTTCAGGGCGGGCTGATACTTCCATCTTTTTACTGCCTGAAGAGCAATTTCATCCAAACCTCCGGCTCCGGCATCCAGTGATTTGCGGATCCGGACAGATCCCACAGCCCCGCTTTCCAAAACTTCGACCATGAGGATAACGCTGCCTCTTACATCTTTGTTTGTGGAATGCCTGGGATGGTGGGGGATCTGGTATTCAATAAGTTTGGGTGGTTCATCGAAGGGTTCGAAGGAAAATGAACTGGTATCGGTGCTGGCTGTGTCGCTGGGGGGAACTTCAGGCAAGGAGGCCTGTTCGGGCATTTTTTCCCAACAGCCATAAAAAGCAAACATCAGAATCAAAAGAATGTAGCGGAATATCATTATCCTTCCTTTGCAGCGGCAATCACCAGTAATGCAGTTTCCACTTCGAAATGACATCATCCAGGCCCGGGCCAATTGGGTTCAACTCCATACCCCGTGGAACAATGTCATGTCTAAATGGAAGCCTTATTGCCAGCATGCTGCAGCTTCCGCTGCCAAGCTATTTGAGGATAAATAAACTGTCAAGTGCAAATGCAGGAAGATAGCGGGATTCTTTTTTTTGGGTGTGTGGCTTATTTATTGCTTCAAAACCATATGGAAGACCGTTGCACATCCCGCTTTATCGAAACACAGACTTCTAAACATGCTGGTTGTGGGGCTTGTTTTTTATGATTCTATTCCCGCCCACCACCCTAAAAGGAGTAGGGCTTCGCCCTACAACCCACTATTCAGTGGTCTTTATAAATGTTTTGAAAAAAGCGAGTGAGCGGGAAGCAAATCTTTCTTCTTGACAAAGATGCGAGTGCTATTAGTTTAGCATTATAGAGGTAAAAATGAAAGTTATCATGACCTTCTTGCTTGTATTATTAGGCATAAGTGCCTATGCAATATCGATATATGATATTCAATATACAAGTGCGTCCGGTATAGATAATACTTACCCATCCCCCTATCTTGGCAAGGCAGTCACCATTGAAGGAATCGTTACGGCCATTAATTTGCACAGTGGAGGATATTTCCTCAGTGAAGCCAATGGCGGGATGTGGAGAAGTATCCACATTTCGGATAAACGGAGCAATGTCTCGATTGGTGATAGAATCCAGATCAGTGGCACTGTGGGTGAATCTTTTGGGATGACCAGCATCCTGAATCCGGATCGTTTTCGCCTTCTGGAAAGAAGGCATCCGCTTCCCCAACCCGTGAACGTCACCACCGGCCAGTTATCCAGATCAGTCGAGGCAGAAGCCTATGAAGGCGTCCTGGTCAAGATCACCAATGCCACCTGTTCCCAGGTGCCGGGTGCCAAGGGCAGGTTTGGAGTCACGGATGGGACCGGACAGTGCTATGTGCTCACCTCTTCATTCGGGGAGCGGGCAATCAACCTCAGCCCCAGGATCGGAGACCAGTATTTATCTCTTACCGGGGTGGTAACTTATAGCTTTGGTGAGTATTCGCTGAACCTCAGGGAACGTGGCGATGCAGTGCTGATGCAGCCTGTGTTCAATAACAACCGTTCCTGGGGGAGAATCAAATCCATATACAAATAAACATATAGAGGTGAGATCATGAAGAAATTTTTCAAAACTGTCCTCTTTCTCGGAGGAACCGCTTTGGCCGGATACCTTGGTTACAAAGAATACAAAAAGATCAGCGGGCTTACAAAGCTGCAGAAATCCCTTCCGGAATTCCTGAATAACGTCTATGGCGAAAAACCATCCACAAAGATGATGAAAGCTTTCAACACCCTCAAGATCAAGGTCGGCTTCCCTCAAGAGATTTTGGATAAGCATTCCGACATCGAAACTACTGTGCGTGAATATGTGGAAGATTTCTATCCTGAGCTTGCCAAGGGTGCCCTGGAAATCGAAGTTGGCATCAAATGTGAAGATACTGAGGAAGAATGCTGCTGCGGTGGTGAAAACCACGATGAGGAAGGCAACTGCGATAAGGAAAATTGCGACGAAGATTGTTGCAAGGACAAAGAATAAGCCCAGATCCCAAATGACAATTTTTGGCTGCAAGTCCCATGGCTTTGCAGCCAATTTTTTCTCTATATGCGAGGTGAAGATGAAAGCCACAATGATTCTTTTGATCCCTATGTTGCTGCTGTTGAGCTTGCTTTGGGGAGCACCCTTCTCCGAAGGCGGGGGAAGCTATGCCTTTGAACCTATGGATGGATTTGATACCAAGTCCCAGGAAGAAGCGTATATCGATACCCTGGCGGTCTATCCTGAAGAAAATGATGATCCATATTACGGCTGGGACTATGATCAGATCACGGATCATATCGAGAAACTGAATCAGGACCCTTCCAACCAGCAAATCCTGATTGATTTTGTCGAAACCTTGCTGGAGAAGGAATATTATGGCCTGGCCTGGAATCTGGTACAAAGTGCCAAGCTGCTATATCCCGAAGCCAGGATCTTTGATAAACACCTGGGTCTGATCTATTTAAATCATTTTGAAAACCAGGATAGCGCCCGAGCTTGCCTGGACAGCTACCTTGAAGCCTATCCGGATGATGCCCAGAGCAGATATCGCCTTGCCCTCCTAGAACAGGACCTGGGAAATGAGACCCGGGCGATGCAACACTTCAGCTACATCGTAGATCATGCCGATACTTATGACGAGCATTGGATAGAGACCGTCAGCCTTCTGGCAGATAAGTATGAGGAAGCAGCAAACCACCCTGCGCTGGTCTTCCTGGTAGAATCCGTCCTTGCCAAAGAGATCGATTCCGGCACCCGGTATTCCTTCATTCTGAGGGGGATAGAAGCCTATTTCAATATCAATCAGGCTCAGGGGGCAGAATCGCTTTGCTATCCCTATCTCATCCAGGCGGAAACCTTTAAGGACTTTGATGACAGGCTCCTCGAGATCAGGAAATACTACTGGGACTACGGATTTCAAAATGAGTTCCTCAGCATTGTTGAAAAGCTTGCCACTGAAGATGGGCTTGTCTTCATCAATAATGATGAAGATAGTGAGCAAAATTTCGATATCCTCAGCGAAGGTGGCGAGGAAAGCCCAATCCGGGTACCAATTACCATCCTCCAGAAATATGTGGCAGATCATTATCTGAGCACGGGAGAATATTCAAAAGCCATTCCCATCTATATAAAAACCCTGGCTATGAACACGAATGTTGAATTGCTTGGTGTCCAAGCCTTTTTCATAAACACCGAAGCCATGCTGATCCTGTCTTATCACAAAATGGTTCAATCCGCCAAAATCACAGCTTCTTCGTTGGAAAACCTATCGGA
>JAQUHL010000342.1 GCA_028683635.1 Candidatus Cloacimonadota bacterium | reverse complement strand
ACGTACCTGTGTGGTATGCAAAAAAAGGTTTGACCAAAGCACCTTGCTTGGATTTTTTGATTCCGGATCGGGTGTGGTATTTGATCTGGATAGCAAGATCCAAAGACGAAAAATGTATGTGTGCAATACTGAAGATTGCAAAAGCAAACTTGATGCCTGGTATACCAAATATAGCAAGAAAGAAAGAAAACGCCGGACAGCCAAACCCGCTGTTGAGACTGTTGCGATTGATTATGCCAGCAAAATCCTGTCTCTGATGCAGTTTGCCAGAAAGGCAGGGAAACTAATCCATGGCACCGATGCCTGTTTGCGAGGCATCTTCGGAACCACAATCCGTTTGTTAGTCTTTGCTGCCGATCTTTCCGATAACACGGAAAAACGGATAGCAAATAAGACCAAAGAATGCACAAGATCCGTTCCACAGATCAAACTGCTGGATAAATCGCAGTTATCTGCTGCGCTTGGTGTTCCGGAAAGCGCCGTGTTTGGCATTACGGATAAACAATTTGCCTCCAAGATTCTCGAATACTGGCAGGCAGGAAACTAAAGGGGAGGAACCTTGCCAATACGTGTTCATGAGTTAGCTAAGGAACTCAAGATCAGTACGATGGCCCTCAAAAAGCATCTTACCGATCTCGGAGTTATCACCAAAAGCCACATGAGTCTGATCGAAGACGATGTGGCAAACAAGATCCGTTTAAAATACAATGAACAGATCGACGCAGAAAAAAAGGCAGAACGGGACAGGAAAAAACTCATAGAAATGCGTCATGCTGCCAAAGCCAAGCCCGAGCCGGATCTTGTAATTCCGCAGGAAGCAATTGTTGAACCGGAAACGGAAAGCAAGACAGAAGCCCGGCCCGAGCCAGAACCAGAACCCAAGCCCGAACCCAAAGAACCTGAGATGGCCATATCGCAAGCCCAGGAGACTCCTCCCACTCCCGCTGCACCCATCAAAGTTCCTGAAAAAGAAGATAAACCAGCTTCTATCCGTCAACCTCAAGCTGAACGTGCCAAAACACTTTCCTATTTCGATACTCAACGCAAGCCCCAGGATTCTCGCACCAGAACTCAGGCTCCCACAGATAGGAGACCGGATTATAAAAAGAAACCCACCGAATACCGCAAACCGGAAGTCCCCATAGATCAGGCTGCCAAAAAGCTGGCAGCAGTTCCTGTGGATTCTGCCAAAGAAGTCGACAAAAAATTTGGTAAGGCAAAATCCACTCCGGATGATCTTGGCGACAAGAGTAAACACAAAAAAGCTCTGATCGGCGGAACAAAGAAATCCAAACGCAAGGTTGCAGAACCGGCGGAAGTCGATGAAGCTGAGATTTCTCGCAGCATCAAAAAGACTCTGCAAAAGAGCACTAAAAAGAAAAAATACCACCGTGAAGCGCAGGTTGTCCAGGAACGCATAAATGAGATTGTGATCCGTGAATATACCTCGGTGAGCGAGCTTGCCAAGATCATGAATGTATCACCTTCCGAGATCATCTCCAAGTTCTTCATGCTCGGCCAGTTGGTTACCATGAACCAAAGGCTGGATCGCGATTCACTGGAAATGATTTGTGATGAATTCAAATTAGATTTTCGCTTTGAAGATGAATATGGCACCGAACTACTGGAACGTGATAAAGATAGCTATGAAGATGTGGAAGAAGAGCTTAGGCCACCAGTTGTCACCATCATGGGGCACGTGGATCATGGGAAAACCTCAATCCTGGATTATATCCGCAATACCAATGTGGTAGCTGGAGAATCCGGAGGAATTACCCAACACATCGGAGCGTACCAGATCGAAATCAATAAACATAAGATCACTTTCCTCGATACTCCCGGTCACGAAGCCTTTTCAGCCATGCGAGCCCGGGGTGCCAATGTAACCGATATTGCCGTGATTGTCGTGGCTGCCACAGAGGGGATGAAACCCCAAACCAAGGAAGCCATCGATCATGCCAAGGCAGCAGGAGTTTCCATCATTATCGCCATTACCAAGGTGGATCTTCCGGATTCCAATATAGACAGAGTCATAGCTCAGCTTTTGGAATACGGAGTCTTTCTGGAGCAATATGGGGGTGAAATCCCCTGGTGTAAGACATCTGTAGTTACCGGCGAAGGTGTCCTGAACCTCATCGAACTGATTATCCTTACTGCAGAGCTCAAAGAATTGACTGCAAAAGCGAGCGTTCCTGCCACTGGAACAGTCGTCGAATCCCAAAAAGACCCACGCAAAGGAGTGGTGGTGACCATCCTGATCAAAGAAGGATGCCTGAAAAAGGGAGATACCGTGGTCTGCGGTGCAACCTATGGCAGAATTAAGAAGATGGAAAACGAGCGGGGCATGGAAATCAAAGAACTCGGCCCTTCAGATGTAGCCATCATCTATGGTCTGGACAACGTTCCGAAAGCCGATTGTTCTATATAAAAATGAGTGCAGCTTCCATCATTTCTACTTACGATACTTGATTCAGATTAAGTTAATATATCCCGCGGCCTTGCTATTTTTAAAAAGCATTTTTTACGGGGCTAAAG
>JAQUHL010000341.1 GCA_028683635.1 Candidatus Cloacimonadota bacterium | reverse complement strand
CACTGCCGTTGCCATTAAAAGTTATATTCAAAATGCCTATAACAACTGGGCTGACCGTCCTGAGTACATTGTCCTGATCGGTGATGTGAGTGGAACAATTGCTGTGCCGACCCATTACAGTTCCGGAACTTATGGTGAAGGGGATTACCCCTATACCTTCCTGGCAGGGAATGACAATCTTGGCGATGTTGTGATCGGCAGGATCTCTGTTTCCAGTACCTCCGATATGCAAACCCACATGGCAAAAGTAATGAAAATGGATCGGGACATCGATCTCGCAATTGCTCCTTACCTGAACAATATGCTCCTTGTGGGTGATCCATCCTCCTCGGGGATATCAACAATCTATTCAAACAAATACGTCAAAGAGCTAAGCCAGCAATACAATCCCTCCTATAATTACAATGAGGTATATTCCGGCAGCTTTTCCACCCAGATAAACAGTAGCATCACTGCAGGATGCGCATTCTTCAATTACCGTGGTTATATTGGAATGTCCTCCTGGTCACCACCCTCAAGCCCGCTCAATGGGCAAAAACTCTACCACGCAGTGGTCATCACCTGTTCCACAGGAAATTTTGCTTCGACTGGAACTACCGAATCCATAGTCCGTTCTGGTTCCGCAGCAGGATTGGGTGGGGGTATTACTGCCATCGGGATGTCCACCAGTGCCACTCATACTCCCATGAACAATTTCCTCAGCCAAGGGATATATCATGGCATTTATGCGCATGGGATGAGAAATATGGGTGAAGCGCTGCTTTATTCAAAACTATATCTGAATAGTGTTTACGGGATCAGCAATGCTTCCCAGGCTCTGTTTTTTGCCCAGATCTGTAATATCATTGGTGATCCCACCTCCACCGTCTATGTGGGTACACCTGAAAGTTTCAATGTAACATCTCTCAGCTCAATTCCAGTGGGAACAGCCCATTATCAGTTAACGGTACATAACTCGGCAAACCAGGTGGTACCCAATGCAGTAGTCACACTTACAAACACTTCGTCGCTACAGGTGATGGGCATGACTGATGAAGAAGGCTCGGTGACCTTGACTCTGCCTTCCGGGATTACGGGAACAATGACGCTTACTGTAAACAAGGACGATTATAAGCCTGCAGTATCGACAGTTACTCTCAATTCCGCTGGGGGAGTGGTTTTGGAAAGCATGTACGTCGACGACGGATATGGAGGAGTATCATCCGGAAACGGGGATAACATAGTCAATAGTGGTGAAGTTATCGAGCTGTGGCTTACCGTTAGAAACACTGGGTCCACGACCCTGAATCTATCTGGAATAGCCTTGGGTGATGATCCCTATTTCACTTTTTTGGAACGCAGGTTGATGATCAGCAACCTTGCTCCTGGAACGGTGCAGGAATCCAGTATTCCGATTACTTTCAGTGTGGACTATCGCTGTCCGGATAACTACAGTTTTGTACTGAATTTAACCGAAGATAGTGGCGATCCCACCTGGTCTATGCTTCTCCCGATCCCGGTACGCAATGCAAAGATGGACATATCCAGTTATACTTTTGTGGGTGCTACGGGCAACAATATCCATGCGGGAGATCAGTTCCCCATGAGCATCGGTGTCTTAAACACAGGTCAGGGCAGCCTCAGAAACGTCTATGGCGTCCTGAGGTCTTACAGCTCCTTCTTCAGTGTCACCGATACCCTTGGTTATTTTCATCATATCACTCAGGGTGGATCGGCAAACAACTCGGGGGATACTTTCACCGTCAGTGCCCATGGCCAGTGCATCAATGGCATGGTCATTCCCCTGGAACTTATTTTATACAATTTGGATGGATTCCAGCAAGTGATCAGTTTCTCCGTCACCATCGGCCAAACCACTCTCAACGATCCTCTGGGGCAAGATGCCTATGGATACTATGTCTTCGATTGGGGTGATACAAGCTACCCTCAGTGTCCTGCCTATAGCTGGGTTGGGATTGCTCCTGCAGAGGGAGGAAGCGGAACAGCTCTTAATCTAACTGATCCAGGCAGTTCCAGTGATGAAGGGGATCAGACCAGTGCATCTTCCATCACTACCGTCAATCTGCCCTTCTCCTTCAAGTTCTATGGAGTGCAGTATAACCAGGCTTCCATCTCATCAAATGGATTCATTGCTTTTGGAGCTTCCACTAATTCTGAATGGAGGAACGGACGCCTTCCTGGCCCAGTGGGTCCGAACCCGATGATTGCCGTCTTCTGGGATGATCTGCAGCTCAATAACGGCAGCTATGTCTATACCTGGTACAATTCCTCCCAGCACTATTATGTGGTGGAATGGTACAATGTTATCAATGGATATGACAGAAGCACTCCTGAAACCTTCCAGGCGATTCTTTACGATCCTGTTTACTATCCCACAGCAACCGGGGATGGACAGGTCAAGCTCCAATACAAGGTTTTCAACAACATCGATCTGGGATCGGGAGATTCTCATCCTCATGGCAATTATGCCAGCATTGGCATCAAGAACCAGGATGGATTGATAGGCTTGGAATATACTTTCAATAATACCTATCCCAC
>JAQUHL010000340.1 GCA_028683635.1 Candidatus Cloacimonadota bacterium | reverse complement strand
ATAACTGTCATCATCCGAGGCAATGTACTCGGTAGGGATGAAGGTGGAGCCAAATTCATCCGAAGGTCCATAGAGCCAAAACGTAGGATCGAGATCACCACTAGGCCGGGTAAGCCAGAAGCGGTATATATCCTCTTGTTCCAGATGGAATCTATACCAGTCTATGTCATCTTCGGATTCAATCTGATACAGGTTTCCATTGATGGGAAGGCTCAGTTGGGTGGCGGATTGGGGAGTGTTGTTATCATCGTAGTTGGGCTGGTTTTGGTATACATATAGATTCGCAGAGGCAGGTTCACCATCAGCAAAAGTAATCGTGATATTGGTATATCTGGGGCTGTCCACATTGGGATCCACGATTAGATTGAAGTAGGCATTCCCATGCCCGGAAGCGGGATCGCA
This sequence comes from Candidatus Cloacimonadota bacterium, assembly GCA_028683635.1. GTDB lineage: Bacteria > Cloacimonadota > Cloacimonadia > Cloacimonadales > Cloacimonadaceae > JAQUHL01. Next base: position 2,137 of record JAQUHL010000340.1, on the reverse strand, counting down.
GGTCAGCCAGGTAACGTTTTCGGAAATCGTCCAGGCACCATTACTGCTCACCTGGACATATTGAGAACCACCGCTGGACATAAATTCCAGCTCGGCGGGATATATGAGATTTCCCACATCTCCATCCCAGGAAATGTGCAGGGCATAGCTCCCAATGCCTCTGAAACCGGATTTTTCATCATAAGGATAGTCCTCATAGGAAGATACCCGCAGGAAGTAATAACCAGGATTGGGAGCGTATAAACTGATCTCGGGAAGCAGGTTGCCGTGGCCATCATCGTCATAAGTGACGGGCTCACTTGGGATAACATCTGCTCCATTGGCATTGTGAGGCCCATAAATCCAGAGGGCTGGATCGAGATCTCCACTGGGTCTGGTTAGGTAAATAAGCAGGTTTCCCGGTTGGGTGATCTGAAATTTGTACCAATCAATATCATCTTCATTATCGATTTCATACTGGCTTCCATTTACGGGAACATTTACCAGAGTCGCTCCGGCAGGGGTATCGTTTTCATCGGCAAAAGCCATGGATAGAACAATCAGCAAGATAAAGCTGACGAGTATTTTGTTCATAATTTTTACGCTCCTGTGTTTACTTATAAGACCATTGAATAATGGGCTGTAGGGCGAAGCCCAACTCCTCACAACCAGCATATTTGGACGTCTGTATTTCGATAAATCGGGATGTGCAACGGTCTTTTATACATAGTTTGTATTGTTACGACATAATGCAACGAGGTATGGTGCAGTGCCCCACTCATTTATGGGCGGTGGATTGGGCATGGATCATGTCATTCAAACCAAACACGAGATTATTTGAGAAGTATCATTTTTTTGGTAGAGGAAAACTTACTTATCCTCATTTGATAGAGGTAAATCCCGCTCGATACATCTGCTCCCAGGCTGTCCTTGCCATCCCATAATAGCTGATACGTGCCCATAATGGGATGAGTATTGCGATACGATCTGATTTGTTGACCCTTGAGGTTGAAGATCTCGATCCAGACCTCTCCCGGGGTGTCCAGGCGGTAAGCAATGGTGGTCTGGGGATTGAAGGGATTGGGATAAGCATTAAAGAGCTCGTATTGGGATGCTAATCCAGGAATGGGATCATCGGGGTTGGGAGAGCCTTCCGGCACTGCGGAAATGCTGAAGTTATTAAATGTTACCCGCTTACCCTCGTCGGCATACATGTCATTTGCACCAAAGCGGATCCGGATGATGAAATCGGGATTGTTACTGATTCCAGCCACTCCGGAAAAATCCACCTCATAGAGCTGATACGCCGCTTGTAATGGATAGATCGTGCTTTGCAGACCATCACTTTGCCAAAGCGGTTCATCTGAACACAGCGAATAGTCAATTATCAGATACTGGGCAGCGTCTTCGTCTTTGGCTGCAAATCTGAAGAACAGATGCTCATAACTCCCCACCGGCAAATGGATGGTCAGAGTGTTTTCTCCACCGTCCCCCGCAAAGGGTTGTTTGATCTGCAGTCCCCGCATTTGGGAATCCTCATATTCGATTCCGTCGTTGGCTTCGGGGTGGTAATTGATCTGGGTGGGTGCATTCCTTCTTTCCATGGAGGCCTTTCTCCAATTTGGGTGCTGTGGATCGAAGGGATAGCCCTCCAAGGCGGAATGAAAGTTTATCGTCGCCTGGGTTTGGGGATCGAAACTGGCGGTGATGCTTTGCAGGGGATAGTCATTTGGCAGATCATTGTCAAAGAGCCAGAAATAGAGAATCTGGGATGCGGAGAGAGGCACAAAATGCGCCGTGATGGAGTAGCTTAGCTGCTCTGGCACAAACGTCACGAGGCTGAGAGTATCCGGCTCCAGACCTTCCCAATGGCTAAACATATAGCCCGGATTGGGGATTGCTTCGATCTGGATGGGAATCCCCCGGAAATAGGTCCCCATCCAGTTGATAGATGTTCCCGTATTTTCGGGAAGCAAACTAAGACTGTTTATCCTGATATACCCCTGCTGGGCTTGGTTAACTGTCAAGTCTATGCGGCAATCTTCATCCAGGGCAAAAAACTCCCTCAAATGCTCTCTCTGATAACCTGGCCTCCTGATACAAAACTCCTGCATGGCAGCTACTTTGTTGTTCCAGAAAGTAGTGGATACCGGGGATT
>JAQUHL010000339.1 GCA_028683635.1 Candidatus Cloacimonadota bacterium | reverse complement strand
GCATCGCTATAGTCTTCAATGGCAAGGATCGCTGTAAAAACCAGCAGGAACAGCAATGTTATCAATACTTTGCCTTTCTTCTGTATCTCCTTTTGCTTAGGTTTATTCCAAGTCATTTTATGTCTCTATTTTAGTAGCATCATTTTATGAACGATGTCTTTTTCCCCACCATTCAAACGAACGAAATATAGTCCAGAACTAACTGGTTTACCAAATGAATCCCGGCCATCCCACACAACGTCGTGATACCCCCGGTCAAGTTGCCTATTCACCAGTTCCTTCACCTTCTGGCCTCTTATATTATACACTGAAAGCTGTACAAAGGAAATTGAGGGAATTGAAAACCGGATGGTCGTGGATGGATTAAAGGGATTCGGATAGTTTTTGTGCAGGGTTATAATTCCTGGCAGGTTGTTTGTTTCGGCTTTCAAGGTTACATGCCTAAATCCCTTTACTTCCGGCAATATCGTTTCCTTTGGCGATCTTTGGCTTGAGCTTGGATTTAGGATTGCCTTCACAGGTATTTGCTCTTTACTACCAGTATATACCAAAAAACTTAAGTCTCCCCCACCTTCCTCCACTGGAGAGGAATACGCCAGAATTTGAATTGGATAGCTGCCATAAACCCTGCCTCCAATGCACACATCATCCTGAAATACACCTATTTCCAGAAATTCCTGTATTCCCTCAACACTATCGACCATGATGGTTTCATAGTCTGGCTTGTCTTCAAACGAAAAATACGATGTTTTAGGAATCTCAATTATCGTTGCATTCTCAGTCGGATTATTCCAGACAAAACTACAATTTCTATTTGCCTTGATTAGGATAGTATCCCCATACTTTAATCCTGGTTTTCCAGATCCATCATAAGTCCAGGATCCCGATTCCATTTTCATGCTCCAGTTTTCGGCCATTATCCATTCTATCCACTCAATGACATCAGCCAAAGCGTCCTCCGGATATGCTCTGGCGTAACAGGGATACGTGTACCAGTGCCATTGCCCTTCTGTGAGATCATGTACCACAAGAGTATCCGTAATCGTCCCGAGTTCATACAACCTGAGGTCATCATCAAGATCTGTTAGCTTCAGCTTGTATCCTGAAACGCTATCAAGGAAACTTAGTCCATTATATGTCCAAAGGTTATTGCAATACTCCGCACTTCCATCGGAGGATAAAATTGTCGTTAGATGGGGTGACAAGGAGATGTTGACATAATCAATTGATGTTCCAATTTCATCCCTCTGCAGGCGGGGATAGCCCACCCAGTTCCAACCTTTGTGGAGATTTCTGCCACTAAGTGAATAGGGATATTCATCAGGCATTTCGAATTCAATTCTGTATCTTTTGATTCGCTGAGCAGTTAGTGAAGGGGAATAAAAACTATACTGAAGATCATATATTCCAGCTGTGTTGTAAGGAAATTCCTGTAATAACTCTGGATATGCATATAGATAATTGCCGTAAATTCCATCCTGAGCTTGACCATCATTATGATAGCCATCATCATATAACATCAATTCATATGACCAATCGTCTCTCGATAAATATACCTTAGCCACTCCATCGGTAACAGGAGTAAGATAATCCAGCGCTACTAATGACAAATGTAATGGCACGTTTGATATATGATTCCGTGGAGGTCTTGAGAATTGCAGATCAAAATCCGACAGTACCCTAGCACTAAAACTGTAACTCGTTACATTTGTACTTGATGGATATCGTGTTACAGTAGCTTCCCATAGACCATCTTCTGGAAAAGGGATCTCAACCCTACCCAATGATGTGAAAAATTCATAATAATCAGGGTTCTGGGTTACATCAATACCGGAGGGACTGACAAGACTGAATTCCATTAATGTATTTTCTGTACAATACCAATTTATGGCAAAATTGGCCGATAATGAGTGGGCATTTTTGTCGACTAAAAACTGGATGACCTCTGTATCCTGTGCCGGATTTTGAGATGTATAAGATCCTCTTTGGTCCACACTTGAGGAAGTATTCCGAACGTCATCCAAAATTGAATTTATATCCCAATAATTATGAGTCACATAGTTTCTACTCCATGAAGTTCCATTTCCCCATTCGGCAATGTTGTTCATAAGCGTTCTGGATTGCCCCTCATTGTAAGGGAAAAGCCCTTGGTTGTTCGTTGGATAAGCTTTATATCGGATGGTATGGCATTGAATGCTTGGAACGTAAAAATTCGAAACAATATTGTGAATCCAGGTCGATGGCTCATGTGGATAGAAGTTATCTGGTAAACAGTGCCATCCATCAGACAGAGTAACGAAATGTTTGGGACTTGACTGAGTATCAAAATAGAGAAAACCATGGTTAAATGGAGTTATCATATTGGTCGAGTATGTGTCATAGGGATATGTACTGGGGAATGTTATAATATTCTGACCACAAAGATTTTCTTTATTATTGATGATTGGTGTAAGACCATAACTGCCACTTGGGATCATCTTCAGGGTAAAGTCGTGCATGACTTGTTGATTGTCCACCCAGGAAGCAAAACCAAACACACCTACTC
>JAQUHL010000338.1 GCA_028683635.1 Candidatus Cloacimonadota bacterium | reverse complement strand
TTGGGATGTGCGCCACAACCTGAACTTAAGCTATACCTTCAGAGTAAATCGTGGTGAAGAATTCTTTGTTCCTTTCACAGACTTCATTCTTCCCCTCGATGATTTTTCGGCAAACATCAGCTGGAGCTTCGCCTCTGGAACTCCATACACACCTCAAAGTATGGTGGGTAATAGCTCTCTTGATACAAACAGCAAAAGAATGGACCCTACCCACCAGGCAAATCTGAGGATTCAGAAGGGATTCAACCTCTTTGGAAAATATAGCATCAGAACATTTATGGATGTGGAAAACCTCTTCAAATCCAAAAATGTCTTAGTGGTCTATCCGAGAACCGGATTACCCGATGCTGATGGTGAAAATCTTGCTGAAACCGGTTCCGGACTTACCTATCCGGAGACCGTCTATGTATATAACCAGTATATCAAAAATCCCAGTTACGTAAATAACTTCCGTAGCGTGACTCTCGGGGTTTCATTTAATTTCTAATTTGATCCATGGAGGATATATAAAAATGAGAAAACATGTTGTTAAGACCCTGTTAGTGGCAGTGGTGTTGAGCATTATGCTGTTCGGTACAGCTCTCTATGCCCAGAACGCAGCCCCGGAAACTCAAGCAGAACAAGTAGCCGCTCCAGCAGCTACCACAGATACAGAAACCCCCGTTCCTGAGGAAAGTTCTGATACCAAAAATATCGCCGAATTCGTCTTTGGCAGCAAAGCGGTTCGCTGGTTCAATGATGGTGGCTGGGCAATGTGGCCTATCCTTTTGGTTACCGTTTATGGTCTTGCCTATGTCATATGGAAATTTGTGACCCTGATCTATGGAAAGATCAATCTGAACGTGTTCCTTTCCAAAATAATGCCCCTCATTAAAGACAAGAAGTATAAGGAAGCTCTCGAGCTTGCCAAAAAGACCCGCGGTCCGGTCGCCTCAATCGTTTATGCCGGATTGCTCAAGGTAGATTCTGGAGTAGCCGGAGTAGAAAAGGCCATTGAAAATGCTGCCATGATCGAGATGTCCTATCTGGAAAAAGGTTTCATCGAGCTTTCCACGACGATAACCCTGGCTCCGATGCTGGGATTCCTGGGAACGGTTTCCGGTATGATATCAGCATTTGCTGCCATTGCCGCAGCCCGTGCCGTTGATGCCACGATCGTTGCCTCCGGTATCATGATCGCCCTTATCACGACTCAAGCCGGTTTGATTGTTGCCATCCCGGTGCAATTCTTTAACAACATTTTCGTCACTATGGTCGATGGTTTGGTCATCGACATGCAGCGTGCCTCCGAGAAAGTAATTGAAACCCTTATCGAAAACAAGTAAGGGGGAAAGATGAAAATCGGTCGTAAAAGGAAGGGGAAAGCCGAGATTCCGACGTCCTCGATGTCTGATATCGCTTTCCTTCTTATCATCTTCTTTATGGCGACCACCAAGTTCGACGTCAAAGAAGGAATAAAGATATTTCTTCCTCCACTGGCTAATGATCAGCAAACTGAAGTGATTACTATCAAGCTCACGGATAAGGAAATGACCCGCTTTCAGATCCGGGCAGACGGCACCATCGGCATAAATGATGAGGTCCCCCGGGTTATTGAGAATTTTGAGCTCGATAGCATTATCACATCCAAGCTGAAGTTGAACGAGTTGATGATCTTTAGAATTATAACTGAGCGTGAAGCCAAATATAGTGAGATGGTAAGAGTGATAGACCGTTTAAAAGCTGCTAAAGCAGAGAAAATCTCGCTGTCAACGAGATAGGAGCTGAACATGGCAAAGATAAAAAGAGACAGAAAACAAGAAGCATTTATCCCAACCAGTTCCATGAGCGATATTGCCTTTCTGCTATTGCTGTTTTTCATGGTATCAACTGTTTTTGTACAGGAGAAAAAGTTCTGGGTGGAGCGTGAAAGATTTCCCTATGCGGATAGTATTGAACGCATACCCCGGAATAACACAACCACAGTTTATGTATTGAAGGATGAAACCATTCTTCTGGATGATATACCTACCCGCATCGAAAGTGAAGAGGATGTTTTTGTATCGAATACCTTATCCAGGAAAAGATCGGAAAATCCGGAAATCATTGTTTGTTTCAGGACGGACAGGGATACCCAATATGGCGTGATGTCGGACGTTATGCGTCAGCTTCAGGAAGCCGGAACCCTGGTTGTGGCCTTCGAATCTCAAACCCGAAAATAGGGGAGGTGAATGATGGTTGAGAAACATACAGATTGGAAAGATGTAGCAAACACCCAGTTCAGCAAGGCTTTGTCTTTGGCATTAAGTTTACTGCTGTTTGCCATGATGGTTACGCCGGACATTCAGGTGAAAAGAGAGAGCTTTTCTTCCTCTGAAATCACTGTGGTGGATATTCCACCTGAAGAAAGAGAGAAGATCACTCCCCCCGAAACCGAAGTTAAGATTGATATTCCGATCGAGATCAGTGATGACCCGAGTGAAGGTGAAAGCTTCGATGTCGAGGCCTATAAAGCAGCGTTGTCTGAGATTGGAGAGCTTGGCAGCGTAACAGCACCAAGCCTGACCAACCGCGA
>JAQUHL010000337.1 GCA_028683635.1 Candidatus Cloacimonadota bacterium | reverse complement strand
GGGCTCCGCCCCATGCCCCGTTTGATTATGTCATTTCAAACTAAACACGATATTATATGATATTACTCAAAGCGTTGCGCTGACCAAGGGTATCTCAAGCAGCAGGTAATCCCCGAGCTTGCGATATTTGGTGTCATAAGCACGGCCCAGGCGCCAGACGGTATCCATATCCATGATCCTGAGGTTGCATCTGAGTTCCAGGCCCTGAGCCTGGAACTCAAGTATCTCCCCGGGAGCATCCAGGATCCGATCCAGCTTCGTGTAGTCATAGAACACTGAACAGCCCAGATAGTGCACTGCCGCAAGGGGATTATTGAGCGAGAGGCCGAGCTTGAGGTTGTCCACCAGCATAAATTTCAGGTCGGTCTGGAGGTTCAGGAGGGATTTGCTGATGTGGTTTTCCTCGTAGCCACGCAGGTAGTAGCGGGTGAAAAGGGGACGGTCGCCCATAATGATGGATTCATATTTGGTGGTGCCGGGCAGTAACTGCTTGAGTTGGGAGCCATATACAATTTCAAAGTTGGAACGGTTTTCGAGGGCGATGGTGCGCAATTGTTCCAGCCGGACATAGTTCAGCAGCGGTGCAAAGGAGAATCCCGCCGAGAAGAGGTGCTGCGTATAATCCAGGTTCATCTTGAGTTTGTCGGTGGCTGCCTGGAGGCTATAATCCAAGCTCAGAGCCCTCACCTTGTGGCAGAAATCGTTCCGGTAGGGCAAGTTATAAGCATATCCCGCCTCAGCATAAAAGGAGGCATAGCGGTGATCCTCAAATTCCGGATTGTTGCTCTCGTCCTCCAGATCGTTGTAGGAAAAGCCAAATCCATAGGTGGCACTTTGGAAGGGGGCAACAATATCTACTGGGAAGCTGGCGGATAGCGAGGCTTGCTTGGTGTTGTAGTAATAAGCTTTGTCTTCATCATATCCGCTAAGGAAGGGATAACTGCTCAGCGAAGTATAGAGCAGGGGGTAAAGACTGCGGTTCAAATATCCGATATTCCACCAGGAGCGCAGATCCGGATCATAGGGGATAAAGCCCATCACGGTCAGCATATGCTTGCCCAAAGCTTCCGAGAAAACTCCCAGAGCAGTAATGCTTTGAGTGCCCGGTAAGGCAAATCCGGCCCGCCATTTCAAGTTTGCCAGGGAATTGTAGTTCCTGATCCGGGAAAGCTCGATGGGAGGGAACTCTTCTGGGATTTCCTGCCTGGGTTTGATCCTGGTCCAGCGGTTGTAATAGTTTTCCTGATACTTAGGGCTTGCAGGCTCCTGATTCCTGATTTGAAAGCTTCCCAGGCTCTTTCCACCCCTAAGGAATTCTGCCAGGACATAGGCCCGGTCGCCGTCAAGCTTGAGGGGAAAGGAATTGTATGGCTGGGAGGCAATGACTCTATATGTGCCCCTGGCACAAGATAGCTCATAAATCTGAAGAGAGGCGGTGACAGAGCTTTCCATCGTGAACAGCGCTTTGTCGTCTGATAAGAAGAGCAGCGATTGCGGCATCTGCTCCAGGTGCAGGTTGTACACCAGATCCCCGCTTGAGGTGGTCAATATCTGGAGTCTGAAGCTGCGGTCCCCGGCAAAAAGGGCATAGGCCAGGAGGCTGTTATCCGGAGAAAGGCTCAGCAGCGAGAGCTGGGCATCGGGATCAAAGGTCTTCCAGAGCCTGGGTTCTTCACCCGGGACAGCATAATAGATGCAGTTCGCCTCCCGTTCCAGCTTCTGGAAATATATTCCACCTTCCTCGCTCACCGCGGGATAATTGCCCTCTCCCAGGTTCCTTTTTCTGCCAGTATCAATATCCCAGGCATAGACCCTGGGGGCAATCCTGCCCCTGGCATGACGGGTGTTGACTGCATAGGCGAGATGCCTGCCATTCTCGCTGAGGGACAGCGCGGTGAAAGAACCTCGGGTGGCAATTCTGGAGACTGATTTGAGCTTCAGTTCGTCTTCCTTGGCACCGGCAGAATCCACTTCGGCGGTAAAAAGTGTGTAAAAGCCTTCGTTGGCAGTGTTTTTGGCTGTGAAGAGGAGCCTGTCCTGCTTCCAGACAATCTGTTGAAAATCCCGATAGCGGCTGGAAATAGGGCTAAAATCGTTTGCACCTGCCCAGGAAGTGGTGTCCGCAGCGGCAGCCTTGGGAAGGTAAAGCTCTCCATAATAATAAGTATGGACGTGGCGTCGCCAATCTTCCCACAATTTCTCTTTCGATTTCTTAAAGACCTTCTCGCAGGCATCGTCAAAATTATAGAGCTTGATCTCGCTGCGGAATTTCAGCAGCTTGCGCAGCGAATCTTCTCCATATTCCTGCGCCAGGTATCTCACGAAGGAAAAACCCCTGGCATAGAGGAGCCCGCCAGCATAGCGGGCTGAGGGATCCTCCATCCTCTGGGAAAGGATGGAGGTTTTGAGATAGCGATCTCCCCGGTTGAAGCCCCAGGGCTCTCCACTGAAAAACTGGGCATAGCCTTCGTTGACCTCCCCGGGAAACTCAAGCATCGAAAGCGGAAACAGGGGGCTCAGCCAATCCGAGATTGCGTTCGCCAGAAACCAATGG
>JAQUHL010000336.1 GCA_028683635.1 Candidatus Cloacimonadota bacterium | reverse complement strand
TCGCCTCCAATATCAGCGCCGATAACAACTTTACGAGCTATGGCTTCACTATGTATTACAACCCGGAGCTGCTATCCTATGGCTCCTATTCATCGTCCGGAACCCTCTCCCAAAACGGCAGCATTGGCATTGGCAACCAGCCGGGGATTTTGGAGGTAAGCTGCACTCTCAGCAATCCTTTGCAGGGAATGGGAGAACTGCTCAAATTCAATTTCAGCACTCTTCAGGCCGGTCATTCCACCTTGGTCGCCCAGAACTTCCATTTCAATGGCAACCCCATATCCAGCGTTCTTCCCGGCTCGGTGAGGATTGATGCCGGCTCAAACCTGGTGGGAGATACTCTCACGATCATTCAGCATCCCATTTTGAATATCCCGGAGATCGTTATCCCCGGGGAACTCATGACCATTACCTGTCTGGCCCCGGAATCCACCACAGGCTGGCAGGCAACGCTAAAACACGGCTCTAAAAGCATATCCCTGCCCGTCCTGTCCTCGCAGTATGTTTTATCCCCAAATCGTTGGCTGCTCAGCACCCAGATACCCAATGTCCCCGTCTTTGAGCTCTATAACCTCGAAGTTACCGCCAATGGTGGCATTCAGGATCTTACCCGCAATGCAGTGCAGGTGGTTCCTTCCCGCAAGAGCAGCTATTATTTCGTCCATGTGACGGATACACACATGCCGGGACGAACCTTCTATCCAGATGCCGGATACCAGACGGATTCTACCTCGGTAATGGATTTCAGGGCTGTTTTGGAAGATATAAACATCATTCGTCCGGAATTTGTGCTGTTGACCGGAGATCTGATCAATGAAGGTGAACTGGAGGATTTTGCCGGGCTAAATTCCTATGGATGGGCTCAGAAAGTGCTTTCCGAGCTGGAAGTTCCGGTATATCTCACCTCAGGAAACCACGATATCGGAGGCTGGGATTCCACTCCGGCACCCCAAGGCTCGGCAAGAAGAAACTGGTGGCGATACTTTGGCTGGAACTGGCTGGACAATCCGGACTATTCCTGGGGCAATCACCATCAGGATTATAGCTTCACCTATGGCAATACCCACTATATCGGCCTGGAATCCTATGATAACTATGATAGCTGGCGCTATATGATCTATGGAGCCCAGAGCTATACTCCCAACCAGCTTGCCTGGCTATCCGGGCAATTGAATCTTTTCCCCGGCTACCGGAAGGTACTCTTTCACCATTATGACTTTTCCTCCCAGCTCAACCTGAATACCCTGGGTATTGATATGGCTCTTTGGGGACACATCCATTCCAATAGCGGCTCGATATCTACCTACCCCTATGATCTCGCCACCCGCAGCACCTGTGACGGAAACCGGGCTTACAGAGTCATCAAAGTCACCGAAACCAACCTTCAACCCCTGACCACCATCTATGCGGGCAGCACCGGCAGCACGATCTCCCAAACCTTCCATCCCAATAATTACGGGCTGGTGGATAGCGTCCGGGCAGTGGTCTATAACGGACAGAATATCAGCTTTGATAATGCGCTTGTGAAGTTCAAAATGCCCGGTGGAAATGCAAACTACACGGTTAGCAACGGCAGCTTGGAACAGGTTGACCGTAGCGGACTTTACAACATCTGTTATGTGAAGATCAACCTCCCTGCCTCCAGTAACCTGCAGGTCAGCATCAAAGCCAATGATACCTCAACAGGGGATACTGATCTGGTTCCCCCCTTGGAATATAAGCTTGTAGCCTTTCCCAATCCTTTCACTTCATCGGTATATTTCAGCCTCACCGGCAAGGGCGGTCCCCAGCCCCGAATCGAAATCTATAACCTCAAAGGACAAAAACTGAGCAGCCTGGAACTAAGCGCCAAAGAAATATCCTGGACTCCGCAAAACCTGGCTTCCGGGATCTACTTTGTGAAGCTGCTGGATGGCACAAAGGTATTGGAAACCAGGAAGATCACCTTTATAAACAGGTAGCCGGATCCGGCTGGGCAAGGCATGCGCAGCATAGTAACACGGGCTTCAGCACGTTTGTTATTCATTTATGCTGAGCCATATATGGCAGCTATGTTCAGGGACTTTTCCGCATGATACGTTCAATCCGTTAATCAATATTCTATAACTTACGGGATGAATCCCGGGTTACTGGGACAGATCAATCCAGCCCCTGGGGGGCGCAATATCATAGGCAGGGCGTGCAGCGATGCGGAACCCCTGTGTATGGCCACCTCACAACCACCAATCAAGCCCCTTGTGGTCGAAACAATGATATGTGGTACCATCCCATGATGATCTGTCGCCCACGAGGGGTTTTCCCCGTCATTCCCTCCTTACTTGAAGGCGTCAATCACTTCTTAATCTACCCTTAATCAAGCGTTAATTATTAACGCTTGATTAAGGGTAGATTAAGAAGTGATTAACGCCTTGGAACAGGGTTGAATTACTATAAGTTCTCACCCAAACCTGCAAATCGGTATCACGTGTCTCGGTGGTCGTATTAGTTTATGAGGCAAAGAGATAGATAAGACTGGCTTTGGATTGTGTCACAGTGGTCTTTGGACGTTTCTGGA
>JAQUHL010000335.1 GCA_028683635.1 Candidatus Cloacimonadota bacterium | reverse complement strand
ATCCTGAAAAAAGCGGAGGACAGAACCAATATCCAGATGATCGGCAAGCTCTCCCGGGAAGAAAAACTGAAGCGGGAAAGGCTGGCTGCCGTGATCGCAGCTCTCATCCTCCTGGCTTTTAGCTTCGCGCTGTGGAAGGTTTGGAGAATCCTGAGCCCCGACAGAAGATATGGTAGCGAACTCGGCTCCAAATACCTCTTCTGGACTATCCTGCTGCTTGCTCCGGCAGCGCTCAGCATCCTGATCTGGAAATATATCCCCATGATCACAGGCAGCATTATGGCAGTGCAGGATTACAATCTGGTGGGGAAAAGCCCCTTTGTGGGGCTGGGTAATTTTGCCGAAATTCTCTTTGATAGAACCTGGTGGGCTTCGGTGGCCAAAACCTTGTATTACATGGCGCTTTCCCTGGGTTTGGGATTTGTCCCGCCGATTGTGCTGGCCATTTTGTTGCAGGAGGTATCCCGCGGGAAGCTGATCTACCGGGTGATCTATTACCTGCCGGCAGTGATCAGCGGAGTGATCGTTATCTACCTGTGGAAATTGCTTTACAATCCCGGAGACAGTGGCGCTCTGAACCAGATTCTACTCAGGCTGGGGCTTCCCAAAAGCATGTGGTTGCAGGATGAAAAGCTGGCGATGCTATGTGTGATCCTGCCTGGGGTATGGGCCGGGATGGGGCCTGGCTCGCTGATCTATCTGGCAGCGTTAAAAAACATCCCCAACGAGCTTTATGAAGCGGCAGACATCGATGGGGCCGGCTTCTTCAAGAAAATCCGCTACATCGTGCTACCCTCCCTGAAAGCACTGATCACCATCCAACTGATCGCAGCCTTTATTGTGGCTGCCCAATCCAGCGATTTCATCCTGGTCATGACCTTCGGCGGCCCCAATGAAGCTACCCGGGTGGCGGATCTTCTCATCTTTGAAAGAGCATATCTATACCTCAAATTTGGGCTTGCAACCACCATGGCCTGGATGCTGTCCCTGCTGCTCATGGGCTTCACGGTGCTGCAGATCAAGTATATCTCACGGCTCGAATTCCGCACTGCCAGAGAGGATGACAAATGAGCATTATTGGCAAACTGGGCAGGCACAATCCCAAAACTATCACCCTGGGCTGGGTGATCCAGCTTGTGCTGTTCCTGGGAGCACTCACGATGGTCTATCCCTTTCTGCTGATGATCTCCTCCTCACTGAAAAGCGCAGTGGATAGCTCCTCCCTGGCCTTGATTCCCAAGTATCTCTATGATGACGAGGAGTTGTACAAAAAATACCTGGAAAGCCGTTACAACGAGGAAAGCGCCCGCCTGATGGATAACTATCCGGGCTCTTGGATATCGTTTCGGGAAGTGAGCCTCCCCCGCAGACCGGACAAGCTTTTGTACCGCCACTGGCAGGGATTTATCGGGGAAAACTCCTCCCGCTATGGGGTTTACCACTTCTATGTGGCAGAGCATTATGGCAGGGGAGTCTATCCCTTTGCCCAAAGGATGTATCGCCAGATCCTCCGCCAGGAAAATGATAATGACGTTACGAAATTTAACCTGCGCTACAACACCGGGGCGATCAACTGGGAAGAGATCGTGGTGGAGGAGAAGGAGATCTTCCAACGGAACTTTGTAAGCTCTTTGGACGGGTATTTGGGAAGGTTCAGGGAATTCAAACTCGCCTCACCGCAATGGATGCGCTTTTACGTCAATCCGGATGGTGCTTTTGTGAACCTTGCGCTGATCCCTGCTTATGGAGGTGATCTTCAAGCCCTGAACCGGGATCTGGGAACCAGATACTCAAGCTGGAGCGAGATCGTGCTTCCGGCAAGCTGTCCTCCCGAGACCAGTCCACTGAGGGAACACTGGCTTTATTATGCAAGGGAAATCCTGAATGTCCACCACCTGGGCATCCAGCCCGAAGCGGAAGCAACCTTTAGAGAAAATCTTAGAGCAAAATATGGCAGCATCAGCCTGTTGAACACCACCTGGCAGACAGATTTTGAGAGCTTTGAGATGATCCATATCCCATTCCGGCTGCCGGATAGCGGAGCTTTGGTGGAGGATCTCAGCTGGTTTGTGCAAAACATTGCCGCACCGGAGCAGATCAGGATCAGGAGCATCGCCAGGGATTTCAGGGAATATCTGAAACGCATGTATCCGGATATAAAGCTGTTTAACCGGGCGCACAAAACGAGCTATGCCAGCTTTGAGATGATACCCTTCCCTGCCCAGGAACTGGATTATTATCCCTTCCTGATGCGCAAGGCAGCCATCCGCAAGGAATTTATCTGGCGAAACTATGCAATGGCGCTGGATCAGATGCTTTCCGATGCCAGATCGCTGCGCAACACGGGTATTTATGTGCTTTTATCCATCTTCTTTGCCGTCACCGTGAACCCCCTGGCAGCCTATGCTCTCAGCCGGTTCAAGCCGCGGTTCAGCTATCAGGTGATCATGCTTTTTATGCTGACCATGGCTTTCCCGGCGATGGTGATGGGAATCCCAAACTTCCTGATGCTGAAGCGTCTGAATCTGCTCAATACCTTTTGGGCTCTGGTGCTTCCCGCTGC
>JAQUHL010000334.1 GCA_028683635.1 Candidatus Cloacimonadota bacterium | reverse complement strand
TGGATGATGTGATAAATGTATCCAAATTTCCTCTGCCACAGATAGATGTGATGGCCAAAGGAAATCGGAAAATTGGCCTGGGAATCATGGGATGGGCTGACCTCCTCTATCAGCTTGAGCTTTCCTATACGAGCGAAGAAGCTGTAGCTCTGGGTTCACAGATCATGGAGTATATAGATTATCAGGCCAAGGAACGATCTTGTCAACTGGCCATTGAGAATGGTGCATTTCCGAATTTCATTGGCAGTCTATATGAAAAAGCCACTTGGGATAGAAATAAACTGAACTGCAACTGGCAGGATCTCAAAAAGAAAATTCAAAAAAACGGTATTAGAAATGCTACTGTTACAACAATAGCTCCCACCGGAACAATCAGCATGATTGCTGATACCTCAAGCGGCATTGAACCTCAGTTTTCTCTGGTGTTTGAAAAAAACGTTATGGATGGAGAAAAACTTCTCTATGTAAACAAGTGGTTTGAGCTTGCGTTACAGAAAGCGGGCCTATACTCTCAGGAACTGCTCGAAAGAGTGGCAAAAGCTGGATCGATTGCCCAGTTCGAAGAACTTCCTCAGCAACTGAAAGACGTATTCCAAACTGCTCACGATATAAGCCCGGAGTGGCATATTAAAATGCAAGCAGC
Source organism: Candidatus Cloacimonadota bacterium (assembly GCA_028683635.1). GTDB lineage: Bacteria > Cloacimonadota > Cloacimonadia > Cloacimonadales > Cloacimonadaceae > JAQUHL01. Next base: position 1,922 of record JAQUHL010000334.1, on the reverse strand, counting down.
ATTTCAAGAATATACCGACAACGCTGTAAGCAAGACAATAAACTTCCCCCATGAAGCAAGTGTGCAAGATATCCAAAGCGCTTATGAACTTGCCTACCAACTCGGTTGTAAGGGACTTACAGTCTATCGGGACGGCTCCCGGGAGAATCAGGTGTTATCGACTGGATTTAAAACATCTCAGCAAGCTCCTGACTCAAAAGTCGCTCCTCGCACACGTCCTGAATTTACCACAGGAGTAACACAACGTCTGGAAACAGGTTGCGGCCACATGTATGTAACCATAAACACTGATGTGAGTGGTGCATGTGAAGTTTTTGTTCAGATGGGAAAAGTTGGAGGTTGTGCATCAGCCCAACTCGAAGCTATTGCCCGGCTTTCATCATTGGCACTCAGATCAAATATAAAAATAGAAGCGCTGATTCGTCAGCTCAGAGGAATACGTTGCCAAGCTCCTATGTGGCACAAAGGAAAAATGATCACCTCATGTGGTGATGCTGTTGCTCAAGCTCTGGAGAGTTTTCTAACTATTTATAAAAACGGGGAAATAAATAAATTCGAAATCAAGCAAGGGGATGAACATAGACAAGGTTTTTACAACCAGAGAGTCAGTGCTGCATTGTGTCCTGATTGCGGATCAACCATTGAGCATCTGGAAGGATGTTTGAAATGCCCTGCCTGTGGGTGGTCAAAATGTTAGTATTACAGATGTACATTTCCATACCAATGCGGATTGACAAAAACAGCGACTGCCACAGATTGACCCCAAAAACGCCAGTTAGGAGAATTAATGCGCTGCAAAAAGTGTAATGCAAGAATAGCTGATCACGATATCTGGTGTGTAAATTGTGGCACCATGACTGACGCAGTGAACCAGGAGTTATCTGCAATCAAGTCTTTTAATCAAACTTGGCAAAATATGAGTGGAAAGACATCTGCCAATGCTTCTTCCGCTGGCTTTGCAGTTTTATTGGGTCTGATTCCTATGATAATTCTCTCTTGGTTATTCCAAGGTTTGTTACATTACGAGCACAGTGGTGCCTTCGGCTATATTGTGTATCAGATCATAAAAGCTGTTGCTTACAGCCTTTTTCTACCCTTTTTGTTAGTAGTATTCAGGGTACTTGCCCATTCTGATGATTACCATGTTCATATTAGAAACTATCTGGCGGCAATAAAAGCATATCCCAGATATTTTGGGCTATCGCTAATGACAACAATGTATTATGTACTTATCTACATTATCTGCTTTGGGCTTCCAGGCTTGGCCAGCGATCCAATTTTGCGTTTGGTCTGGATCGTTCTTGTAAACTACTGGGTGGTGCTGATGATTCCTGTGCCTCTTCTTATGGAAAAGCAAAATGTGGGGATCATTTCTGCTCTAAAACTCTCCTATCGTCATTTTCATGATCTCAGGTGGAACATCTATCTTTTAATCCTGGTTCTGATTGTAATCAATGGGCTTGCTCTGGTACTGGCAGTGGTTGGATTGATATTTACGATACCCTTGTCCTGGTTTGCTATCCGGGATTATATCCAAAGACTGATAGATTTTGAACTATTGAGTTATCGAAGGTAAGTGAATGAAAAAGAAAGAGATCATTTCCCTTGCTATCCTTGTTGCAGTAGTAGGATATGGGCTCATCAGTTACATGTTCCGTGAGTATCAGGAAACAAAATCGAAATTCCTGCTGGGGATGAGTGTTCGGATATCAGCCTCTTCCAAAGACAAAACAATTGGGAATAAAATAGATAAAGTCTTCAAGTATATCGGAGATCTTGAAAAAAGATACAACGAGTACGATCCTGAAAGCTGGATGTGGAAAGTAAACAACTCAGACGAGGAGTTTTTTGAAATTGATAAAGACGCCTATGCAATGCTATCAATTGCAGATAGTTTGTATAAAATGACTGATGGTGCCTTT
>JAQUHL010000033.1 GCA_028683635.1 Candidatus Cloacimonadota bacterium | reverse complement strand
CAGGAAGCTGCCAGTACCAAGCTGGGAATTGTAGCCTGCGGATTGGCTTATAACTATCTGATGGAAAACTATCCAAAGGGAGATATTCCCTATCCCGTGATCAAGATTTGCCAATATCCTATGCCCATGCCAGCGATACGCGAACTCTACGAACGCTGTGATGCACTCCTGGTGCTGGAAGAAGGAATGCCAGTGGTGGAAGACATCCTGAAGGGTGCTGCCTTCGCTGGTACGAAACCCATCAAAGGTAGATTGGATGGTACAATCGACCGGGATGGAGAGCTCAATCCCAATAAGATTGCGAGAGCTTTGGGCCTCAAGGATACCTATGGCAAGGATATCCCTGAGATCGTGGCTCCCCGTCCCCCAGCCTTGTGTATCGGGTGCCCGCACGCAGATTCTTTCCTGGCTCTCAATGATGCTCTGGCAGAGTGGGGGAAAGGCCATGTCTTCAGCGATATCGGGTGCTACACCCTCGGTTTCCTGCCTCCCTATCAGGCGATCAATTCCTGTGTGGATATGGGAGCTTCGATAACCATGGCCAAGGGTGCAGGCGATGCAGGTTTGTACCCTGCTGTGGCAGTGATTGGCGATTCCACCTTTGCCCATTCTGGATTGACGGGGCTTCTGGATTGTGTATTTGATAAATCCAATGTGATGATTGTGATCCTCGATAATGCTACCACGGGTATGACGGGTGGCCAGGATTATACGGCCGCGGGCAAACTGGAGCAGATCTGCGAAGGACTGGGTGTGGAAAAAGAGCACATCCGGGTCTTTGTACCCTTCAAAAAAAACCATGAGGAAATGGTAAAAATCTACCAGGAAGAACTCGCCTACAATGGAGTATCCGTGGTGATTCCCCGCCGTCCCTGCTTACAAGTACTGAAGAAAAAGAATAATTTGGAGGGGCAATCATGAAGCAAGACATCATCCTCGCGGGAGTCGGCGGACAGGGTATCCTGACCATCGCTACCATCATCGGAACAGCAGCAATCCAACGCGGCTGGTATCTGAAACAGGCAGAAGTACACGGCATGAGCCAGAGGGGGGGAGACGTCCAATCTCATTTCAGGCTCTCCGACACACCTATCCATAGTGATCTGATCGCCTTGGGGAAAGCAGATATGATCCTCTCCGTTGAACCCATGGAAGCCTTGAGATATATGCCCTACCTGGATGAAAACGGGTGGCTGATAGCCAATAAAACCCCCTTTATCAACATTCCAAACTATCCGGATGTTGAAGCGATATATGCAGAGATCAGGAAGATAAGGAACCATATTCTGATCGATGCCGATGCTCTTGCCAAAGAGGTTAAGGCCAGCAGAGGCATGAATATCGTGATGCTGGGATCTGCCATATCCCATCTCGGATTTTCCGTGGAAGAGATTGAACAAGCCATCAAGACGATATTCGCCCGCAAGGGGGAAGCAATTGTCGAGGCCAATCTCAGAGCCCTCAGGGCAGGAATCGAAAACGATAAATAAGATGACAATAATCAAAACATAACATTAAAGACGGGCTGGTTTTGGGACCGGCCCCTCTGTTTTGGAAGATGAGGTGAACAAGTGCCAAGCTTGAAAATCGCAGTCCATTGGACTCGGAAGCTGGATAAATACAGCTACTCCCACCGCTGGATTGAATATCTGAGCTCACATGGGATCCAGGTGAAAAAACTGGATCTGAAGAAGCCTGAGGTGATCAACGAAGTCCGTGATTGCGATGGAGTGATGTGGCACTGGTATCACATACCTGATGATAAACAATCCGCTCCCAAGATTCTGGATGCGATCGAAACCAACCTGGGCATTCCCGTATTCCCGGATCACTATTCCCGCTGGCACTACGACGAAAAGCTCGCTCAATACTATCTCTTGGAAGCGCTTGATGCACCCCGGGTGAAGACATGGCTGTTCTGGGATTATGAACAAGCTCTGGATTTTGCCCGCAAGGCAGAGTATCCAATCGTGTTTAAGCTTTCTGTGGGGGCAGCCTCGGCAAACGTGGTCAAAATCAAGAGCTTTGTCGAAGCCAGGCTATATATCGACAAGGTATTCAAAAAGACCCTTTTCCCCTACTCACTGAATGAGTTTGATTTCCAGAGGAATTTGCTCAGCTTAAGCGGGCTGAAATCCCTGCTGAAAAGGGGGATCAACAGTATCCCCTATATCCTCAACAATGAATATCCTCCCGTTCCGGAGTATTATCTTTTGCAAAAGAACTATGCTTATTTCCAGGAGTTTTGTGATGGTAATGATCATGATATCAGGATCACGGTGATAGGCGATCGGGCCTGGGGTTTTACCAGGGCAAACAGACCAGGAGATTTCCGCGCTTCTGGAAGCGGTAGTGTGTGCTATGATACAAGCAAAGTACCCAGAGAGGCAATCTCAACCGCCTTTGAAATCACTGAAAAGATGCATGCTCAAAGCATGGCTTATGATTTTGTCTATAACAACCAAAAAGAATTGGTAATTATCGAGGTTACCTATTGTTTTGTCCGTTTTGCCATCTACGATGCCCCGGGATATTGGGATCGGGACTTGAACTGGCACGAAGGACACCATTATTCAGAAGACGCTCAGGCAGAAGATTTTATAGCTATGATAAAGCGCTCACAAAATGACGTATGTATTGTAAACCGATAGCCTTTAAGGAGACGAAATGAAAGCTCCATATCTTGCCTTGATACTTGTCGTTCTGGTATTCGGCCTCAGTGCTGTGAACCAGAGATTCAATGTGATCGAAAATTTCGAAAGCGGCAGTGTCTTGCTCACTTCCTATATGGACGAGGATGTCCAGCCCGATTCCTGGTCTTTGACGACCACGGATACATATAACAACTCTCAATATTCTCTGCAACTCAGCGGTAATACCTGGAAAAGACAAAGCATTACTCCGATAATTCTGGATACTACCACGGTGTTTCAGATTGCCGCCAAAACCTCATCCGGCGCAAAAGTACAGGGGATCGGATTCAGCGATGGGACCCATACTCTGTTTTATTCGCTGGCGGGAACCCTGACCCTGGATATCGAAATCTGGATTCCCGTGTATCAGGGAACGCAAAGCACGGGTAACTGGGCTACGTATAATTTCCCCGTAGCAGATGACTGGCGGGCCTTTTTTGATGACTTATCCACAATAACTTCAGTTATTTATATCAACGATCTGGATGGTGTGTCCAGCCGCTCGGTTTGGTTTGATGATGTTCTGGATGTAAGCTCCGATCTTCCCATAGCTCCCCAGGTAACGATATCATATTCCCTTGTTACCAATACTCAAAATGCCGATCGCCTGGTGGGAGTGCAGTTTACTTCGACCATAAACGATCCGGATAGCCAGGAATGGACTTATCAATGGGATTTTGGGGATTCCACATATAGCAATCTGGCCAATCCCTACAAAGTCTATTCCATCGAAGACGCCCATCCTTACCGTAGCACACTGAAAGTATTGGATGATGCTGGAAAATGGGGGTATGCCAGCTGTATGGTCAATGTGGATGTCGGAGTGAGTTCTCTGCCCATCCGCATGAATTTTGTGGGCGATGTCATGCTGGCCAGAAGATATGATCAGGCAGGTGGAATTATTCCCACTTTGGGTGTAAATGCCATCTTCGAACCCACCTTAAACATCTTGGGAGGAGCAGCAGATATCACTTGTGCAAATCTGGAAGTTGCACTTACCAACCAGGGAACACCACACCCCACAAAATCAGTAGTATATCGGGGTAATCCAGCCAATGTAACTGGGCTGGTCTATGCCGGAATCGATATCGTCAGCACCGCAAATAACCACACTATGGATTATATGCTGCCGGGACTACTGCAAACTCAGGATGTACTCAACCAACACGGGATTATCCACAGTGGCTCAGGAATCACTTCCTACGAAGCATATACTCCTGCATTTGTAAATAAGCGGGGGCTGAATATCGCCTTCCTCAGAAGTTGTGACCGAACCGGGCAATACAACAACGCTCAACCCTTTCTGCAATCCGGATTTGACAAACCGGGTTTTGCTTATATGACGCCATATTACATATCCAGGCAGTTGGCAGCAGTGGATGGAATTGCGGATCTGAAGATCGTGGAAATGCACGGAGGAAGCGAGTATTCCACCTCTCCCGGTGAAGGATATGACAAAAGTAATCCCTTCCTGGAAGATACTCAGGATGAGGATTACTCACTGCGCTCTGATGTTCCGCATCAGTGGGATATAGAAATCCGACAGGGAGCAATCGATGCAGGAGCGGATTTGGTGATAGTTCACCACCCCCACATCATCCAGGCTCTTGAAGTATATAATGGTAAACTGATTGCTCATTCTCTGGGGAATTTTATCTTTGACTTGGACTATCCTGAATGTATGCCCTCCATGATACTCTATGCAGATGCGGATCAGAACGGCTTTTCCAATTTCAGTGCGGCACCTGTGTTTATCGATAACTTTATTCCAGAAGAGGCAATCGGACAGTTCGGGACCCATATTCTGGATTATCTTGCTATGAAATCCAGAGAAAGGAATTCCATTTTGGTAGTGAATAAAAACACTAACCGGGCACATGTCGTTCTTGATCCGGCAAATGTAACTCCTGTGCAGCATAATAATAACCTTCAGGTCTATGTCTATCCCATCTCTGAGGAGATATCTCAGACTTCGCCATTTAAGCTTCCCAGGCACGGATCCATATCCTCAGTACAGGGCATCGATCCCATCGACGATGCACAAATGAGGCTGGGGGCTGAAACCTTGTGGTTTGGCAATTTTGAGGATGAAGGAAGCACCCAGTGGGATATTCCAGCCTACTCTACCACCGATGTGGTGGACGGAGCACGCAGCGCTCTTCTAGCTCCCACCACTAATGGCCAGACCATGACAGCCACTACAATCAATCGTTTTAAAATGTATGATAACACAAAGAAATATACTCTGCACGGATGGATTAAAACCCGCAACGCTGCAAATGCCAATATCCAGATCCGTTACTATAACTCGCGCACTTACGGTTCACCCATTTCCACAGAAAATGTATGCCCGGGAATCGAGGGGATCACGGATTGGACTTATTACTATAAGGAACTTAGCGTTCCACCCAATTGCTATTATTATCAGATTCGCCTGACAGTAACAAACCCCTCAGGACAAACGACTCAGGCTTTGTTTGATAACGTGGGCTTGATCCAGTGGACGGACTGGAGCGATATCCTTGCCCAGATTCCTTATCCCAATAACTACTATTATATGCAGATCATGACTGGCTATCGGCCCAAATCACTTTCGGTAAGTTTTATCGAGACGGATTATTGGTTTAATCCTCCCAGATCCAAACCCGGCAAGATCACATCCCCCATTAAAAACCTGAAAAGCTATCCGAATCCCTTCAATGCCGAAGCCAATATCTCTTTCCAAAGTGAACAGCCGGCTCAGGTGAAGCTTGAGATTTATAATCTTAGGGGACAATTGGTTAGAGGGCTGGCAGATGCTTTACTGCCAGCAGGTTCACATCATTTTGTCTGGAACGGAATAGACAATAATAACCGGGCTGTGGGCTCCGGAATTTACTTTATAAAAGTTCAGAGTGGGGGAAGAAGCACAATAAGAAAGACCATAATGATGAAATAAAGGAGAACAGAACATGACCTACAAAGTAATACTGATCAAGATTGATCACCGCAGCACAGAAGCTCTCAAAGTGCAAAACATCCTTACTGAATATGGATGCAACATCAAGGTACGCCTGGGATTGCACGAAGTAAGCAAAGAATATTGTGCCAATGATGGCTTGGTTATCCTGGAAGTGGATGGGAAGTCCGAAGAGCTTGATACCATGCTGAAAGGGCTGAACCAGATTGAGTATGTGGATGCCAAGCTGATCGAAATGTAGCTACTTCCAAGTATATTTGCCCATCATTCCACGTAATGCATAAAAGATGAACTGCAGAGGAAACAACAAAATCTGGATGGGGTAGAAAGTAAGCAACTCAAGCCTTTTGAGCCGAAAAAGGAATACCGTTAGCAGGGTAAACTCGAAACCTGTTTTCAGGATTATGCTGGTAATCAGAATGGAATCAGTTCCTTTCGATGAGAACAGGAACAGACTGATGTAAAACAATATAAAGTACATGAAGATAAATACCCCGAGGCCTTTGAGCCATAGTGGGAAATACTTGAATTTGGATGCCCTTCTGATGTTGGTATGATGGTGTTTCATCCTGTCTTTCCCTTCATTCGAGATCATACTCAGTTCCTTTGAAAAGTTAAAGGTAGCTTTTCGAATGAAGGGATTCATTTTCATCAGAAGGAGATCATCATCACCAGATGCCAAATGCCCAATTCCTTCGAAGCCGTTTGCCTTCCCGAACAAACTTTTACGATACATCATGTTGCAGGCACTGCTGGTTATCGGTCTATGATAAAAGAGACCTGCACAGGCAAGAGTGTAATATACTGATCTTTCAAAGTTTTTGAGTCTGAACCTTGAGCCCTTCGCTGAAGTTATCAGATCTGCGAAACCCAAAACGTAATCAACCTCATCTGTAAAAGCTGCGCTAACTTCTGTAAGCCAGGTTGAAGGAGGGAGACAATCTGCATCGGTGAAGGCCAGGATGTCATATTTGGCTATATGGATGCCTTGTGCCAGAGCAGCTTTTTTCCCGATCAGATCGGGCTTGTCTTCATAATAATGGATCACACGAAGATTGTTGTGTTGAGTGCAGCTCTCGAGGATACCTTTGGTAGCATCAGTGGAATGGTCGTTGACAATGATGATTTCATATTTATCCAGAGGGTAATCAAGAGAGGCAAGGGCTTGGATCAGCTGGGGCAGATTATGTTCCTCATTCCTGGCGGCAATGATCACTGAGATACCCTGGGAATCTTTGGTTTTACGGTTTTTCATGCCAAGCAGGGCAACAACCAGGACCGAAAGAAAAGTGAGATATACTCCACTAAAGAGAGTGAAAACCGCAAAGAAAAGCTGCATACAGCGTCAACGTACAATCCGCGAATCAGTTATCTCGATGTATTCTGCCAAATCTGGAAACTCCTTTTTCACTGCTTCGAGATTGGAATGCTTTTGGGATGGGAGCACCGGCGCAACACTCTGTTCAGGATCAAGCTCCAGAAAGGTATCGATGCGGATCGGGTTTTTGAAGAATCTGGAAACCGTCCTCTGGATGGCTTCTGCAGAATTCTTTACGGTATTGAAGGCTGTCGCAGTATTAGCTTTAAGACGGATTAGGTGATTCCCGGTCTCCGTAATTGTGTGGTTTTTTTCGAGTAACAGTCCTGCCGAAGGCATCTCTTTCTTGATTCTGGCAACAATCAGATCCCAGATCTCGTGCACCTTCTGCTCCGAGAAATCGAATATGTACTCACTCTCTTCCTTTGTTTGAGGAGTGGGTGTGGGTGCGGGAGTGGGGTTGGGGATCGGACTCTTTGGTTTGGGACCTGCCTGAGGGGGTGGATTCTGTGGAATGGCAGCCTGGAGGCCACAATTATCCAGGCGATTAAGTATCTTGGAGATATCCTCCATATCCTCTATCTTGGTAAGTTTCAGCATTACTACTTCCAGGATCAGGTAGGGATTGCCAGAGGTCTTTATATCCTGCTTGGTTTGGATCAGAACGGAAATGATATAGGTAAGTGTATTTACCTCAAAATCTTGGGCACAACCCTGATAAATGCTGTATTCATCAGGATTAATATCGAGACTCTTGATACCAATCTTGCTAAGCAACACTATGCGGATGAAATCCATCAAGTTATTTAAAAGCTCCTGCAGGTCGGTACCTTGTTCAAAGACCTGATGCAGGGTTTGGATAACCCCCCTGCCATCTTTGTTGCTGATGGCCTTGAGGATGGATTGATAAGTGGCATTGGGTAGCATGCCAAAGATCTCTCGTACTTTGGAGATTTCCACTTCACGGGCACAATAAGAAAGCACCTGATCCATCAGTGAAAGGGCATCACGCATTCCGCCATCGGCTTTTCTGGCTATCAGATATAGGGATTCGTTGTCGATGGAGATGCCTTCCTTGCTGAGTACATCCTTGAGCAGACTAACGATTGAATCCACCGGGATGCGCTTAAAATCAAAACGTTGACAGCGTGAAACGATCGTCGGGATAACTTTGTGGGGTTCTGTGGTGGCAAAGATGAATATAACACTTTCGGGTGGTTCTTCAAGGGTTTTAAGCAGGGCATTGAAGGCATTATTGGTGAGCATGTGCACTTCATCGATGATGTAGATTTTGGATTTTGATTGGGCCGGTGCATAGAGCAATTCACGCTGTAACTCCCGGATATCGTTCACACCTGTATTTGAAGCTCCGTCGATCTCAATCACATCATTGGATACTCCGGCGGTTATTTCTGTGCAATTGGTACATACTCCGCAGGGCGTCAGGGTTGGTCCCTGCTCGCAGTTCAGGCTTTTGGCGAGTATTCTTGCCAGGGACGTTTTACCAACTCCCCGGGGGCCGGTAAACAGGTAGGCGTGGGCTATTCTTCCAGTTTTCAGTGCATTTTGCAGGATCGTTGTGATATGATCCTGAGCGTAAACCTCGGAAAATGTCTGGGGTCTGTATTTTCTGGCTAAAACGATGTAACTCATCTTACCTCCGTATGCCAAACTCGTAAAGACTGGTATTTTTGCAAGAGTTTTTTCTTGACTCGGCTACTGTGCAAAAATCACGCTGCCTTACAGATGAAAAAGATCATTCACGTGGATATGGATGCCTACTATGCAGCCATCGAAATCAGAGAAAACCCTGCGCTGCAGGGTAAACCGGTAATCGTGGGAGGTTCACCCACCAGCAGAGGAGTGGTATCCACCTGTTCTTATGAGGCCAGACCTTTTGGTGTACACTCCGGTATGGCCTCTTCACAAGCCTGGCGCTTGTGTCCTCAGGCAATCTTTGTCTATCCTCACTTTCAGATCTACAAAGAAGTATCAGAGCGGATCAGGGACATTTTTTTCTCCTATACTGATCTTGTGGAACCGATGTCCTTGGATGAAGCCTATCTGGATGTCACAGTCAACAAAATCGGCGAAACCTCAGCTACCAGAATTGCCACAGATATTAAAAAGCGTATCTGGCAGGAGACCAAACTCACCTGCTCAGCAGGAGTATCCTACAACAAGTTTCTGGCAAAAATAGGTTCAGAACTTAACAAACCGGACGGTCTGGCAGTGATCCCTCCAAGTAAGGCCATGGAAGTATTGTTTGCTCTTCCCATAGAAAAATTTCATGGGATTGGCAAGGTGACCGCTACCAAAATGAAGAAGCTGGGAATACACAATGGAGAAGATCTCTATCATTTGGAAATGAAGGATATCATCCGCTATTTTGGTAAAAGCGGGCTGTTCTTCTACTTCGTGGTGAGAGGAATTGACAACCGGGAAGTTATTGTGGAACACAATCCCAAATCTTTAAGTGCGGAAAGTACCTTTGATAAGGATGTTGATGATCTGGAGTATATTCTGGCCGAACTGAAAAGAATAGCAGAAAAGGTAGCAGAACGACTTGGCAGGAAGAAAATCCAGGGTCAGTCCATAGTAATCAAGATAAAATATGACAATTTTGAATACATTACCCGTAATGCAACTTTAAGCTATTATACAAACGATGCGCAGATCATCTATAAAACTGCTGAAAACCTGCTCTTTACTCACTGGGACTCACAACGCAAAATCCGCCTTTTGGGCATCGGGATAAACAAACTCGACGTTCTCCTGGCTGACAATCCCGAACAACTGGTGATACCATTATTACATGAAGAACTCTAAAAGTGATCCACCTATCTAATTAACAACATCTTTTGGGTTACTGTCTCGCCCGATGTCTTCATCCGGGCGATATAGACACCGCTGCTGAGCTTTGAGCCAGCATTACTCAGACCATCCCAAGCCAGGGATTGATATCCGGCGGAGCTCGGCTCATCAAAAAGAGTCTTTACATGTTGACCTTTGAGATTGTAGATTTTGATTTCCACAGGCTGTTTTTTATTGAGATAATAGTGCAGAGTAGTGGATTTCGAAAAAGGATTGGGAGTATTTGGAAAGGTTTTTATAATCTCTGGAGCCAGGTCTTCCTGGTTCCCAGATCCATATTGATAGTAAAGAGCTATCCCTTCAATGGCCTGGGCATTACCGTGATGGTGGGAGTTATCGAGAAACAAGTACCAGTCCTGTGCTGCAGGAATATCAAACATCAACTGTCCTTGGGTGCTATGAGGATTGTATTGGATTGCCTCGCAAATCTGCATTGTTTGGTAGAAGATCACATTATCAGCATCCGTCAACAGCAGATTTAGATTGCCAGGAACCAGCACCTCTAAATAAAACTTCGGATAAGTGCCCAGAGAGGATATATCATCCCAGGTTATCCTGCCACTTATGTAGTATTTCGGTATGGTATATGTTATTCCTACACGGTAATCATCTTCAGGATCAACAGGAGGATCGACAACGCTTACCGAAAGCGGTGTCAGGGATCCGGCAAAGCTGAACTCGTAGAAATACTGCTCTCCATCTTGGGCATTGGTCATCAAAGCAGCGTAGGTTCCGGGATTGGCGGGATAAAGCGCAAAGGATGTCTCTGCCCGCACATAGTAATCCCTGCCTTCTCCAACGGGGAAGCTTACTACGCCTTCATTGTCCGTGAAAGCAATCAT
>JAQUHL010000333.1 GCA_028683635.1 Candidatus Cloacimonadota bacterium | reverse complement strand
GCAGGGAATTCAGGCCAAGGAACAGGGTCGTCTGGTAATTGGTGGGATTGTCATCCGGAATACCCATATAAGGGATGGTGGAAGGATCTCCCATGATCGAATAGATTTCCCAATAATAGTTTGTTCTGGTGCTATTGGATTGAGCGACGGCCAGATTTCCCATTATAATCATTGCTCCAACTGAAGCAGCCCAATCTTCCAGCGGCTCGTCATGCGTATGGAAAAGAGCGTCATAAGTCCCAGTTCGGTTAGGGATGAAAGGAGATCCAGAGCTAACCGCAGGTGGCTTGTAACCAACTCCCCAATAATAATCTTCGTCCCAGTATGTGTTGTTATTACCGCCGATATAGATCACTGCTCCTTTGTTTGAAGCTCTTAGCCAGGCTTCTCCAAAACAAAGAGTGGTATTGAAATGGTTGGTAATACAGCAATTGCCTACCACAATGGGGTATTTGTTTGCATTTTGCAGGCTATTGATATTCGAAATTGTAAAAGAGGGATCCGCCCAGGATGTTTCCGATCCATGAGCAGTATAGTTTACATATCCTCTTCCCTGTGATACTGCAGAGACGATTGCTGCTTCCGATGATCCGGATCCGGGATACAAAAATGTGTTCGAAGTGATACCATTGGTGGCATTGAAATAGTTATTGGTTCCATAGTTTATCTGGCCATTGGCATGAGAATTGCCATAATAGTTATCTACTCCCCCAATCATCACCACCTGAGATAAATAAGAATCATCTGGCATCGTATATTGCTGGTGCATGAGGGATTTATCCACCTGGGGCTGAAGCTCTGCCACCGAAGTTGCCGAGAACCTGCCATAGTACATCTCAGGAACAAAATCTGTTCCCTGTAAACGGACATATCCCAAATCCGTAACATGGCCTGTGACAGTGGTTCCAGTGAAAGCAGGAATCTGGGGAGTATCACCGACAAGTAATAAATAGGACGGAGCGGGATTGGTAGTTGTTGAGATGTCCCAGATATTCTGAATATAGTTTTTGATATTAGTTGTAGTGGAACCGATTTGCTCGGTTGTGGCAACCGTGACATTGAACCCTTCTCTGGTTTTCCAGTCGATAAAAGGCTGAAGGGTTGATACGAAAGATTGGGGGGTTACAATGATGTATCCGAGCGGGTATCTGTTCAGGGAAAGCCTGGGTTGGGAATAGTTCAGCAGGGTTTTGCTATAGATTCCTTCAAAAGCCTGGGAATATGTTCTTTCCCTGAGAGCTTGGGTAGCTTCCAGATTGCCACCTACAAAGTCAATTTCGATTTCTACATTGGTAGATACCTTGATCTCGCCGGTGGCAGGATTGTAGTTTACCGGTACAAAGTCCACGGCCACTAATCTGACGCCTCGCATCATTCCCAGTTCTTCGACCTGGATGAGGTGCTCCTCAGTCCAGCCTGAATTGCTGTAAAAAGCTTGGTTGACTTCGAAGGGAACCAGGGCAGGATCCTCACATTTTGCCACAGATTCCTGGCGCGGGAGAACTGGATAGCGGATACCGCTGGTAGCGAGATTGACTATCTGTTCATCCTTGAAGAGTATTCTGGTTTTGATCTCTGCTCCCAATGGCACAGAGATAATCTGGCGCATCAGGGGGAGCTTGGGATAACCGGTTTTATTTGTATTAGCATAGTGTTTTACGAAAATTTCTGTGAAATCGCCACCTTTGGTATTCAGCTCCTGATATCCGATTTCTGCTACACTGTAGCGAATCCCCAGGCCATGTTCAGTGCTTCTGGTCAGAACCACAGAGTTGGGGGTACTTTGTAATGCTATTGTTCCTTGCTTTGCCATCAAAAGGGTGGCTAGCAGCACGAACAATATTATCAGAACATGCTTTCTCATGTTAACTCCTTTTATTCTATATATATATAATATTCGTTCCTATACCTTATAATATAATGCAAGTTTGAATCCGAAACCTGAAAAAAATTATGCCTACAACGATTGTACCGTGAAAATCTTGGTATTGTTACTATGAATCGTGAAACATCGAAGAAGGGATTCGCATGCTCTACCTAGTTGAAGCCTCAAGAGCCAAAATGTTTGTGATTGACAAATGCAGCCTTTCAGATAGATTGTCTCTACAGATCTTTACAGGAACATAGGGGGTGCTCTGGTTTCGACGGGAAATCAGAGGGTGAGCGATGCATGCCGGAGATGCTATCTCCTCCGTTATCAAGTAGCGCCTAAAATTAATTGCAAACAACAATTACGCCTTAGCCGCATAATCGGCTGAGCGTCCACCTCTTCCGTACCTTCGGGAAGTTTGTGGGCGTCGTAACAGTAAGGTTGCTGCAGGGGTGAGGTTCATGACCCTTGCCTAAGACCATGAACTGGATCGAAAAGGGGTTTGACTGTTTCCCTCCTTCGGTCAAGATTAAAAACAGCTAAGCATGTAGGTTTTCTCACAATCGGTTTTTCGGACGCGGGTTCGACTCCCGCCACCTCCACCAAATTTCCATTGACAGATACTGCCCCTCCATTGTGTTTACCATCAAGAAAATTACAAAGGTTTTGGTGCGAATGCATAAAGTAGCGAGAGTGATAGAA
>JAQUHL010000332.1 GCA_028683635.1 Candidatus Cloacimonadota bacterium | reverse complement strand
ATCATCAATCAGGCTTTCCGAAATAACGGTAGATGGGAGCTTCATATCGGGTGGTTTGGTGAAGGTCTGTTCCATTTCAACAGAGGCATTTTTAATAAGAAAGACCAGGATAATCGTGAGGATATCCAAAAGCGATGTAATTGACAATCCTTTTGCATCGTCAAACTTTTTAACGGTCTTTCTTCCGCCACCATCACCTCTTCCCAATACAGCAGAGGAACTATTTCCTTGAGTAATCATATTATACCTTCAAAATACTCTTGATATCTGACTCCGGAAAAACCATTTGTTTTACTAACGTCGATGGTTTGAAGCAAGACCCCATACAGGACATCTGCTTCGGGCAGAATCCCGATATCGGTAACATCCTTCAATACCTGTCCACGAGTGGGATGGTTTCTGAGATCTTTCAATCCCTGATCCAATTCCCTGAAGTTAGCGTAGGTTTTGGGGTAGTCTTCAATATCCTTTCCATCATAAGTAACCTTGACGAGGAAACCCGGATTGGGCTGGGCTTTTACTACTATGATAACTTCAATATTTCTTTCATCACCACCACCACCGGATCCTTCGCCTTCTCCGCCACCTCCGCTTGCAGAACCTTCAAAATTGAGGGCAAGCAGAGCTACCTGGCCAACGACGATCATCATTAACAGAAATGGAATGATCGTGAGGAACACATTCATAATCGGCACAAGATTGGCTTCTTCAGGTGCCGATGATCCTTTCTGGTTCCTCCCAGCAGAAGGACGGTATGCCATAATCCTAATCCTTTATAGTTGCGTTGATGTTGTTAATCAGTTTTACACAATATTCGTCGATGTCTGCGATTAAGTTATCTGCACGGGTTTTGAGGGCACCCTTGATCACGGTTAAGGGAATCGCTGCAACAAGACCCATAGCGGTAGTACCAATAGCTTGTGCGATACCTTTGGTAAGATTTGCCTGGCCACCCTGAGTTCCACTACCCAAGCCTTTGAAGGCTTTCAGCAGTCCCCAAATGGTACCAAGCAATCCAAGATATGTACAGAGTTGAGCTAAAGTGTCAAACCACCACAGACCGCTATCGAGCTGGTGAGCTTTTTGAAGAACAGCCTCGTCAAATGCATTCTGCACCGAATCACGAAGGGCTTTGCCGCTAAGATTCCGACGCTGCTCCTTGAAAACCATGATTCCACTCCAGAAGATAAATCCGAGCGTAGTTTCCTTAAATCCTTCCGATACCTTTGCAGCCTCATCAATCTGATCCTGTTTGATGAAGTTTTTGAGCTTGAAGAAAAGCTGCTTGGCATCGATTTTCTCACGAACCCAGAGCTGGATATAGCGAACAATCGCCATAGCTATACCGATTACAAACACTAAAATAATGATGATACCCCAGAATTCGCTATCACGAAGTATCTCTGCCACAGAGATCTTGGTGGAGGCGTCTGCAGGTTGCTCAGCATCCTGCTGAACTGATTCGGTCTGAGTTTCAGCTACAGGCTCTGCTGCATCTTGAGCAAATGCAAAGGACAGTGAACACATCAGAGCGATGATTACGAGAATGATCTTTGTTGCTTTCATTTTGACTCCTTTAGCCATTTAATTAGTAGGATTCTATTGGTTGACCTTAAAAGGTCTGTATTAAAATTGAAATAGATAGGCTTGACTTCAGTATCCATCTTCGCCTCGATAATAACAATATCAGGCCGGGCGGATTCGATTGCTTCTTCCTGTCCTGCCCTGGTTCTGGAAATTCCTTCAAATCCCGTGGGAGGTTTAGTCGTTTCCTGAGCATAAACCATCAGCACCACAAAAGTCAGTGCAACAAGGAGAAATATCTTTTTCATCAGTTCACCTCCTTCTGAGTTTTGGTGATCGAGATCTCCGCAAGAAAACCTCTGAAATCCGTCTTGTTACTTACAATGAACTTGATTGTATTCTTTCCGGGTTTGATCTGATCTGCCAGGAAGTCGTATCTTGAGGCATAGACTGTTAGCGGTTCAGGATCGTAATCAAAGAAATTATCCTCAATGATGGCAACATCATTCAGAAGCACAGTGGCGTCATCAGGAGCGACAAAGAACATATGTCCCGAACGGAATTCACTATCAACCACGAATTCCATCTCAAAGACAGCATCGTTGATCCTGATATCTTCCGTTTCAGGCACCCAGATAGCCTTTGCCTGGGTTTCTTCCATATCCATGATACTGGCATTGGGTATCTTGAAGTTAGCGGCCAGTACTGCGTTACTTTGCACCTGTTCCTGGTCTTCAGCGGGTTTGAAGGTTGTTTTCCAGCGATCATCAGTATTATAAACAACCGTCTCCAGAGGCACCACAGATTTGAGGGCAAGCTTATCACTGGCCATCTGCATGGCAAAATGAATTTTCTGAGTCTCGCTGAGGTTGTTTACAAATTTGAGCTCAATCTGGTTTTTCCCTTCTACCATTCTGTCCCCGGGAACACTCAGAGAGAATCTGGTTGTAACCAGTTTTCCAGTAACCAGCGTGTCCACCGGAACATAGGCAATATTTTGCACAGGATTTCCATTGAGGAGAATTTCGGCAGTTCCCGGATAAACGAAA
>JAQUHL010000331.1 GCA_028683635.1 Candidatus Cloacimonadota bacterium | reverse complement strand
CACAAACCTTCCATAGAGCCAGATGCCAAAGCCCACCACTATCAGGTACCAAACCATATTCAGCAGATACTCACCACCAGTCAGCACATATATCGTCTTGAGCTGCGTAAACACGATGTAGAGCAGCACAAACCCCATTACTTCCTTGAAGATATTCATCCATTCCCCTGGCTTGGGAATGATCTTCAAAAATTTGGGGAAGAATCCCACCAGGATAAAGGGCAGGGCAAAACCCAGGCCAATGATCAGGAAAAACAATAACAAAAGCACGGAAGTCAGCTTGAAGGCAAAGGGCAGGGCTAGCCCCAAAAAGGGACCCGTGCAGGAAATTGCCATCAAAAAGGCAAAAACTCCCCCGAAAAAGGAACCGCTATAGCCTCCCTTACTGGAAGCCTGGGTGGCGGTATTCATCCCTGGAGCACTGATCACAAACACTCCCAGTAGCGACAGTGCAAAGATATAGACCACACTCATCAAACCCACAGTGAAATAGGGGTTCTGGTTTTGAAATCCCCATCCCTGGGCTTCTCCGGCACTGCGCAGAGCGATGAATATCCCGGCCAGGATGCCAAAGGAAAGCATTGCCCCCACGGTATAAACAAAGGAATGCACCAGAACCTTACCCTGACCCCTCTGGGCCTGGTTGACCATACTCATCAGGCGGATGGGAAGAATCGGCAACACACAGGGTGTAACATTGAGGATCAATCCTCCCAAGAGGGCAAACAGCATATATTTGAGGATCGTCAGGGGATCGCTGGTGGATTCTTCTGCAGAGTTTGTTTCCTCAGTTGCCTGGGCCTGGATAGCGCTTTTTGGCTCAGGCTCAGGTTCGGCGATCGCCTCTTCCTGGGGTGTTTCAAGCTCAGGAGTGCCGCCAGTGTTTTCTTGCACCGCAGCATCAGCGGCAATGGTAAACTGCAGTTTTCCTTTTTTGGAAGTGGGGATCTCGCAATTGCCATCATCAAAACAGAGGTTATAGCCCATTTCCGCTTCCAGGCTTTTGTTGCCCGGTTTGGCAGTGCCTTTTACGCTGAAGGGCAAGCTCAGAGTAACGCTCCCAGCATATTTGAAACCAAATTCTGTGGACTTGTAACCCTTTGGATACAGGGTCTTGCTAAAACTGAGTTCCGGATGCTCAGACCTTAGGAAGAAATAATCAAGATCTTCCGGATCATAGCTTTGCCCCATGCCATCAGGAATGCTCAGGGTCGCAGTTATTACTCCCTTTTCTCCGGCTTTCAGGGTTTTGGGGTTGATCTCAAATTTCACGTCATGTGCCCAAACCTGGGCCAGCGACAAGCCAATCGCCAGGATCAGCAATATCTTAAAAATATAGCTACGCATGTATTCTCCATTACCAGATAAGAGATTTTGTGTCTTTTTTGTAAGATTATGGTATCAAAGGTTTCGTCAAGCAAAAAGTCCAATATCGGGCGTTGATACTTCTTTTACATTCATTTATGATCTGCTTGAATTTGCCTTGTCCACCACTTTTCCTGCCCAAATGTTTATGCAGTTTTTGTTCCACTAACTGCTGTTAAAGACCGTTGCACATCCCGATTTATCGAAATACAGACTACCAAATATGCTGGTTGTGAGGCTTATTTTTTTAAGCAGTACGCCCAATAGGGGTGGGGACGTCCTCGTCGCCACAAAGGATGTATGCGTTCCGAACAAGCAAACCGTTGCCTCTGTCGACCGGAGCTCGACAGCCCAAATTGGAGTGGGAACGTCTCGTCAACACAGAGCCCCTTGCGGGCGCAATATCATAGGCAGGGTGTGCAGCGAAGCGGAACCCCTGTATTTGCGCACCCCACAACCACCAATCAAGCCCCTTGTGACGTCTCGTCAACACAGAGCCCCTTGCGGGCGCAATATCATAGGCAGGGTGTGCAGCGAAGCAGAACCCCTGTATTTGCGCACCCCACAACCACCAATCAAGCCCCTTGTGGGCGAAACAATGATATGTGGTACCATCCCATGATGATCTGACGCCCCAAAAGGCAATGGAAACATAGTATTTGGAAGCCTTAGCTCCCAACGAAAACAACGGAAAAAACTGAGGTGGAGGCATCCCATCCCCACCTCAGGTGATATCAGTAATTATTACAGGCTTTTGTGTTTATTGGCGATCAGGATAGCCAGATCGGCAAGTTCTTTGAGGCTTGGCTCTTTGGCCTCACCTTTGCAGAGGACGGAACCCAGGATCTCCACTTTCAGGTTGGGAAGCAGGGCGAGGAGATTTTCCACCACTTTGGTTGCCCATCCATAGGATCCGATTACTGCTGCAAAACGGGTTTTGGGTTTGATGGCATTGGCCAGGATGGCAGCATTGGCTACCAGGGGATGAGGTCCGACATGGACGGTTGGGCTTCCGATCACGATCGTGGCGGCGTCCACCAAAGCCATTGCCAGCTTGCCGATATCAGTCACTGCCAGATCAAAAAGCTCTACTTTCACCCCGAGTTTGATCAGCTCCTTATAGAGGAAGGTCACCATTTTCTGAGTGCTGCCATGCATGGAAACATAGGGGATTACCACGGTGTTTTTCACCCGGTCCGAAACCCCGTC
>JAQUHL010000330.1 GCA_028683635.1 Candidatus Cloacimonadota bacterium | reverse complement strand
ACCAGGATCAATGCCCAAACCGGTGTTCAGATTTCCCTTAACAAACAATCCGGGACCAATACTGTGGCTGTGGCCAGAGCCGTACTGAATGAAGTCGAACTGATCAATCAGGATATTTCCCAGTTGGAAATCTTCCCGATCATGGATAGCTCGGTTTTCATCCGCAGATCCATCAACAATGTAGGTGCTTCTGCCATTTTGGGAGGCCTTCTTGCCATTTTTGTTTTGCTTTTTTTCCTCAGGAACCTGATCAGCACAGCCATTATTTCCACTGCTATACCCATCTCTATTATTGCCACTTTTGGTCTGCTCTATTTCAGTGGTTTCACGCTCAATATTATGACTCTGGGAGGCCTTGCCCTGGGGGTTGGCATGCTGCTCGATAATTCAATCGTGGTTTTGGAAAATGTCTATCGACTCAGGGAGATTGGCTTCAATCCCAAAGAAGCAGCAGTAAAAGGGACAAACGAGGTTGCAGCCCCAATAGTGGCAAGCACGCTAACCACTTTGGTGGTCTTCCTGCCTTTGATCTTTATGCAGGGAATGTCTGGAATCATGTTCAAACAGCTTTCCTTTGTCGTTGCATTTGCCATATTTATTTCCATGATAACGGCACTTACCCTGGTTCCGATGCTTTCCAGTAAATTGCTCAAATACAATGCTCCAGATGGCGAGATCAATCATCGTCTGGGAAGAAGACTCTTCGACCTGGTTGGAAACCTGCTATACTCCCTGGAAAATAAATATAAAAACCTGCTTCACCTTGCCTTGAATCACAGACTGCTTACCGTGATCTCGGCTGTATTTCTATTGAGTTCCAGTTTGTTGTTGATCCCCATGATTGGCAGAGAGTTAATGCCCGAAGCTGATGAGGGTGAACTGCGTATATCACTGGAAATGGAACCTGGTACCAGGCTGGAAGTTACCGATGCCAAACTAAAGCAAGTGGAGACCATTGTAAAACAAAATGTCCCCGAACTTAAACACATGATAGCCAATTCAGGTGGCGGTGCCTGGGGAGCTGCTCGTTCCCATATTGCCTTTTCGAGATTGGCGTTGGTACCAAAATCTGAACGAAAACGAAGCAGCGATGATGTTGCCAACATGCTCAGACCTCTCCTAAATCAGATTCCCGGTGCAAAAATCCGGGTTCGACCCGTTGCAGGAATGATGTCTTTCCGGCGCATGCAATCCGGAGCCGGAAGGCTGGAGCTTAGCATTCGAGGACACGATCTTGATAGGGCTGCTGAACTTGCCTTGAACATCCAAAAGATCGTTGATTCTGTGGATGGCGTGACCGATAGCAACATTAGCAGAAGCAGTGGCAGTCCCGAAGAATTGATCATAATTGATCGTCAGAAAGCTGCGGACCTCAAGCTATCTGTTCAAAAAATCGCTGCCATGCTCCAAACTGTTCTATCAGGTACCAGAACAGGTTACTTCAGAGAGGATGGAAAGGAATTTGACATCATCCTTCAGCTTGACGATAAAGATAAAACCAGTTTTGACGATATACTTAATCTCTCGATAATAAACAATGCGGGAGAACCCATAATCCTCAAAAACCTGGTTCGAATTGAGCGAGGTACCGGTGCTGCCCAGATCGACCGGCAAAACCAGGAACGGATCACTACCGTAAGTGCCAATATCTCCGGTAGAGATATGGGTTCCATCATCAAGGATATCCGGCTAAGACTTACAGAACTCAATATCCCTCAGGATTTTGCTGTCGTCTTTGGTGGAGACTATGAGGAACAAAAGAAATCAAACAGAGAGCTAATGCTGGGTTTTGTGTTGGCTCTGATTCTGATATATATGGTGATGGCCAGCCAGTATGAATCTCTAAAGGATCCATTTGTAGTGATGTTTTCAGTGCCCTTTGCCATCATCGGGGTGGTACTCATCCTCTTCTTGACGGGGACGACCTTCAACATCCAATCTTATATCGGAATGATCATGCTGGGAGGAATCGTGGTAAACAATGCAATCCTTCTGGTTGATACGACGAATCTCCTTCGCCGCGAGGAAGGTTTTTCCACCCGGAGCGCAATTGAGGAAGCAGGCAGAAGGAGGCTCAGACCTATCCTGATGACCGCCAGCACTACCATCCTGGCGATGATCCCCATGGCACTTGGAATTGGTGAAGGTGGCGAAGCTCAAGCTCCACTCGCCCGTGCTGTAATAGGAGGAATGCTCAGTTCAGCCCTCATTACCCTGGTATTTGTACCGGTAATCTATTCTTTCTTTGAGGAGCGAAGACACAAGATAGTGCAATAACTCACTGTGCCTCTCCAGAATTCTTTGCCTCACAGACGTGTGTACAAATGTCAATTTCCAGAGGCTGAAGTGTTTATGTCCGATAAGCTCGTTCCCGGGAAGATCGAAAATCGCTTGACTTTTTGGACAGGTTTTTGACTACGGGAGCCAGTAGTGTACTGAGTATTATGAGCAGCTGAGTTTGTGGTATGGCTTGATCCAATCTGCAAATAGCGTGCGAGATTTGCAAGCTTTGCCAAACAAGGCTGGCGGATTTTGTCCCACCGATCTTTGCCCTCATAAGAAGAAGAAAAAAAAAGAGG
>JAQUHL010000329.1 GCA_028683635.1 Candidatus Cloacimonadota bacterium | reverse complement strand
ATACCGGGCTTTACTTTGCCTAAAACAACCACGACCATAGCTCTGAAAGGCAGAAACTCGCGCTATGCCAGCATCAGTGGCCCCTTCGATGATATGAAGATCCTGGGGGATCTCACGATTTCGGACTCAAGTGTTGTATTCCCGCCCAACACAGAAAATCTGCTGAAAATGATCAATTCGGTGCGTGATGTAGGCAAACCCAAAAAGAAAAGTGATCCCCAGCCCTTGCCCTTCAACCTCGATTTGATGGTCGATCTCCAGGAGAATCTGCGCTATGTAACCTTTCCTGTCAATATCGAGATCATGTCCAATAGCTATATCCATGTGGTCTACGACGGAAACAAATGGATCGTGAATGATGCTCTCTTCGCCTCAGAGAAGGGTAACATCGATTTCTTTGGGACTATCTTCCAGGTGGATTTTCTCTCCTTCAGGATAGTTGATGCACAGGATTTGATGAGTGTGGATGGAGATTTCATTTCCAGAACTGCGGATGGAACCGTGGTTACTCTGAATGTTCGGACGGATAGTGATCTCAGCAAAGACTTCCTGAACAGAATCTCCTTCAATCTGGTAAGTGATAATCCGGATGATGTATCTGCCACTCAAATCCTTTCCCGCCTGCGCTACAACCGCTCGATGGAAGATCTCACCCCGGAGGAAAAGCAATCTTTGCTCCAGGACGAAGCCCTCGGGATTGTTTCTCAGAGCTTGAACAGCACACTTCTGGCTCCAGTTTTCTACCCCATCCAAAACAGGATCCGCAGATTCCTCCGTCTTGATGCCTTCACCATCCAGGCAGGATTCATCCAAAATTTGTTCACGGAGTATCAGACGGATTCCCAGCAGCTATCCGAAATCGTGGATATGAAACAGCTCAATAGCGATATCGTCCAGTTCAGTTCCTCAATCTTGCTGAACAATCTATCCATCGGCATGAGCAAATATCTGGGCAGAAAGATCTATCTGGATTATAATTTCAAGCTTCAGGAAGCTACTGATATCTACTCTAAAACGCAGATTTTAGTACGTCATGATACTGGCATAAGGGTCGTACTTCCCGAAAGGTTAAGGCTAAGCTATACATTTACTTACGAACCTGTGGAAGAGGATGTCATCCACGAAATCATGCTGCAGCGCAGCTTTAGATTCTAATAAATCCTTTGACAAAATATGCAAGCTGAAATTGCATGCAAAAAAAGAATTATACTCCCTGGGAGGATTGATGACAGATAAAATAGATAACGTCGCAAAACCACAAACTGGGGCTGCCCCCGGCTCGGACCAGAATAGTGGCCACAACCTTTTGATTGAGATCATTCTGATACTCTTTCTGGTAGGTTTGATCTTTGTATTCATCTTTCCTTATCTCCAGCTCAAGGAAGATAAAAAAGCAGAAATCCTGATCAAAGAAAAGCTGCTCGCTGCAATACCCACCCTGGAGAAAATCTCCGATGCTGCTTATAAGATGAAGGCTCAGGATGATTTTGCCGCCTTTGCCATGGATTTTGATTTCCTGGGAATCGGGAAAAAATCCGATTTTGAAACCGATGATTTCACTTTTGGTTATGAATATATAGACGATGAAACTGCCAATGTTTTCGCACTGACCAAAGCTGCTTTTGGTAAGGATAAGGTAAAAATCATCTACGATCTGAAGAATAAAAGCTATTCGATCTCAGATCCCGAACCAGAGGCAAAACCCATCATCAAAGAAGAGTGGCTGCCCTGATCCCTGGATCTCAGCATATAACCAACAAAAAAGATTATCAAAAAACCGGGTTGCTTGCCAACCCGGTTTTTGTATTCATGTCCGTCAGGGATCAACACCCCTGCCTTTTGCTACTTATGGTGTTTACGGATAAATTCTTCCACTTCCGGAATACCGCCCTGGAAGACCAGGTAGCCATTGTATGGTTCTCCGGCAGTAATATCACCTGCAATCGGAGTCAGCATCAGTTCTTTAACTTTTTCCCGGTCAGTGGTTTGTCCCAATGCCCAACCCAGCTTGATATAGGCAACTTCAGGGAGCAAATTCTCCCCTGGCACAATCCCCATACTCATCAGATCCCTGCCCGTGTCATATACAAACATGTGCACGAATCCCCACAGGGTTTGCACCGTCATAAAGATATTCACACCCTTTTCAACAGCTCGTTTAATAGCAGGATATACGGGTTTATTGATGTGACCCAGCCCCGTACCGGCGATGACGATGCCTTTGTAGCCATTATCTGTAAGTGAATCAATAATGTCAGGATGCATATTTGGGTAGTAGTAAACAATTGCCACACGCTCTTCAAAGGTGGGGGTTACGATTACTTTTTTATCACGGCGGCGTCGGTTGTAGTTTTCCCTGATGGGGGAGATGGAATCCCGCGTAACTCTGGCTATTGGAACTTGGCCAATTGTCCTGAAAGTGCTCCGGTAGGAAGAGTGCATTTTCCTCACTCTGGTTCCCTGATGCAGCAGGCCATACTCATCGCTGGTGGGACCAAACATGCAGACCATTACTTCGGCAATGTCGGAGTGTCCTGCCGCATAAGCAGCATTCATCAGGTTCAGAGCGGCATCTGAAGATGGCC
>JAQUHL010000328.1 GCA_028683635.1 Candidatus Cloacimonadota bacterium | reverse complement strand
GCGGGATTCCAGATCTTTGAATTCCATGCCAAAGATCTTCTTGGAAGCAGAATTCACGTCACCCAGCGCTCGAATTGCATAGAAATAGTCTATCACTTTTTCCCTGCCATAAACATCTGCAATGTAAGCAAGGAAGGATTCTCCCAGGCGGTAGGCATAATAACCATCTGTATAATCAAGCTTGGGGAGCTTATCGTTAAGCACAAGATCGAGCACAAACATGTTATTGTAGTTATCCTTTCCGCCAATGGCGAAGAATTCCGGCAGTCCCTCCGAAAACCAGAAAGGGAAATTTCCCTGGCGCAGGTAGGCAAAGGTGCGGGAAAGGTTGCTGTCCAAACCGTTTGAGTAAGCGTGAACCAACTCGTGCGTTAAGACTTGTTCCAGCTTTGTGTAGCTTCCCTCAAAAGGAACCACAACCCTGTTTTTGAGACTTTCGGTAAAACCGCCCACACCTTCTGTCAGGATTGGATAGATAATATTGGTGGTTTGAAACTCATTTTTCGATCCATAAAAGATTACCGGGATACGGTTTTCAAGGGGGAACTGCAGGTCATTTTTCAGGTAATAGTATGTTTCCTCCGCCATCAACGCCACAACCTGGCCAAATTCGTCGTTTCCCTTGGGGAAGTAGATATCGAAATGCATGGTTTCGATCATCGACCAGTCCACGGAAACGGTGTTTACCTTGTTTTGGCCAAAGTAGTAGGAATAAGCGCAGGACAGGGATAAAATTAACAGGTATAAAGATAGAAAAGTGCGTTTCATGAACATCCTAAAAGAGGCTGAATTTAACGTATTTCTTGGGATTTTCCTTGATATCCTTGATCAGGAGATCGAGGTTGTTTATCGATTCCAGTAGTTTGGCATGCAATTCGTCGTTGGAAAGAACCTTTCCGGCAGAACCCTTGCCCTCGTTCAGATCCTTGATTGTTCCGTTTAACCGGGCACTCAGGATCTGAAGGCTATCCATGGTGGCGGATATATTGCCCACCACTTCTGGAGTTTTTTGCATCAGTTCATCCAGGTTTTCCTCGTTGCGGCTGACGATGCCATTCACTTGCCGGGTAGCAGACTGAATACTGCGGATTGTGTTGGAAAGCTCCATGACCAGGTTTCTGCCCTGCTGATCGAGGTTTTGCACGGCTGAATCAGTATTTCCCAGTAAGCTTTTGGAACGGTCGATGATGCCATCGTCCTCAGAAACCTGAGCCAGAACCTGTTGCAATGATGAGATCAAATCCCCAGCCTGATTTATCATGCTGAAGATGCCTCCGCCTGCTTCACCATTTTGCCTTTGTTTGAGGTTAAGGGGTTTATCAGAGTTCCCGGGTAGGATGGAAAGCATTTTTCCTCCCATCAGGCTGCTGTCCTGCACAAAGAACCTGGCTCCCTCGGTGAGTTTGAGTTCGGAATTTATCTTTCCAGTAACTACTACCCCATCTTCCGAGATTTTCACGCTTTTGATCCTGCCTGCCTCCATGCCCCGATAAGTGATCTTGTCTCCAATTTCCAGGCCTTGAACGTCCGAAAAGAGCACCTGGATCTCGCTTTGTTTGCGGGTGGAAACCTTGTCCGTAAGCCAGGCAAAGGAGACGAACAATGCAATTATGATGAGTATTGCCCACAGGCCTACCTTAAACTGGATCTGCTGTAGCTTGGGATAAAACTTTTCGCTCATGTTTTTAGCTGCTTCTTTTCCGCTGCCGGGAAGAGAATATTATTGAGAATCAGTCTGTAACCGGGTGAGTTTTTGAAGAGATCGAGAATCGTTTCCGGATCTCCCACCCGGTGCTGATAATCTTCGGGATCGTGCCCCCCATAGAATGTGAAAGTGCCTTTCCCCAAATTGCCATGGATGTATTTCACCTCGTTTTGATTCGGTACTTCTGCGAGGATGATTACGCTTTTCTTCACCTTGTCCTTGAAAAATGAGGTGGTTTGCCCCAGAAAACCATCTATGACGTTGCTATGATTCTGAGTGAGCATAGTTGGCACGGGATCGTATTTTGCCGAAAAATCAAAGAGCTGGAAGAAATCTGCCTCCGCCCCTCTCAGACGGGAGTAATCGCTGGCGTCGATATCCGAAAATTCATAGACGAAAGGATTGGTAAACAGCTCGAAGTTCTCGAAAGCAAAGGTCCTGCTGAAATCCAGTTTCCCCTGGTATCCGTTCTCGATTCCGTCACCATCGATGGCACCATCGACAATATCTATCCCCTTGGCAGCCAGAGAGATATCAATCGTATCCGTAGCTGCACACATGGCAAAGAGGAAGCCTCCATTCACCACATAATCCCGGATCTTCTGGGCGATAGCTTGTTTGAGCATCCACACTTTGTCAAAACCGTGCTTGTTTGCCATTGCCTCGTTCATCCGCACATCTTCCTGGTACCAGGGCATGTGGCGATAGGATCCGTAAAACTTGCCATACTGCCCCGTAAAATCTTCATGGTGCAGGTGAAGCCAGTCATAGTCTCCCAATTTGCCAGATAACACGTCCTCATCCCAGAGTTCGTCATATTCGATCTCGGCATATTCCAGGGCAAGGCTGATGGCATCGTCCCAGGGTACGGAATTGGGAGGTGTGTAGATGACGATCTT
>JAQUHL010000327.1 GCA_028683635.1 Candidatus Cloacimonadota bacterium | reverse complement strand
AGAATGAAAGGCATACCATCACTCTTGGCAGCCGCAACAGACAAGTTCCCGACAGGGTTCCGAACACTGCCACAGTTAGCGGTATCTGTATCGATACCACCATCAATGCCCTGCCCTATCAGCAACTCTTCGATACAGTCACTGCCCCGGCTCTGCCTGTGGATTGGTCATCCCTGATCCAGCCCACCGGTACAGCAGCGGTTGTACAAACCTATACCTCCTCACCTTATAGCGCTCCCAACTGTGTGAGGATCTACAATGGCTCCACCACAGGAACAAACGTCCTGCTGGTAGCTCCCCCGCTCAATACCACTATTCCCATAAACACCACCCGTCTGCGTTTGTGGGTCAAAGGCGTGGGTGCCACCTATTCCTTGTCCGTGGGAGTTTTGACTGATCCTCTGGATTCCAGTACCTTCACTCAGGTGCAGAGCTTCCTGACTCCCACCACCTGGACGGAATTTGTGATTCCTTTCAACAGCTATGCCGGTACTGGCCAGACCATCGCCATCAAACATGGCTTCGTTTCAACCGGTCAATCCATCTATGTCGATAATGCCATGATCGAAGTGATTCCTCAAAACGATATCTCCGCCAGCACCGTCGTTGGAAACGCCACACCTTCCATGGGAACCCCCACGAACTATACAGTCAATATCTTCAACGAAGGTTCCCAGGCCCAGTCCACCTACCTGGTCAAGCTCTTCAAAGAAGGTGATGTCGAGATTGGCAGCGTCGATGGCCCTGCCATTAACCCTGGCCAGACTCTTGGCGTACAGGTACCCTGGACTCCAGATACTGAAGGCAGCACCTATATCTATGGTAAAGTCGTGCTCGCCGGGGATCAGAACAATCTGAACGACCAAACGGCTAATTTAAACGTTTATGTCCAGCCTGCCGGACTCTCGATCTTTACAATCGGTGATGGCAGCCAGACGGCCAGAATTCCGCTGGATATGTTTTATAAAAACTCACTTCACCAATACATGATTTATCCTGCAGACATCAGTAACACCATCGGACAGATCACTGCCATTGGTTTGAACAACCAGTTTACCCAGGATCTGAACCTGCCCACCAAAATCTGGATCGGAACAACCACAGCCACAGACCTTTCTGCAGATTGGATCCCGATCACCAACCATACTCTGGTCTATGATGACGTCATGACTTTCCCGATGGGATCAAACCCCCTTATCTTCCCTCTGGATGAGCCGTACCTCTATCTGGATGGCCAGAATCTGGTGATCACTTTCAACCGCCCGATGGACACCCAGTATTACAACTCCACAAACTACTTCAAAGCCCAAACCGGTACGCAAATGAGAGCCAGGAACGTCTATAACGACAGCACTACCTATG
The DNA here is from genome assembly GCA_028683635.1 of Candidatus Cloacimonadota bacterium. Taxonomy (GTDB): domain Bacteria; phylum Cloacimonadota; class Cloacimonadia; order Cloacimonadales; family Cloacimonadaceae; genus JAQUHL01. The sequence continues at coordinate 1,247 of JAQUHL010000327.1, read as the reverse complement.
ATCCCTTCAATCCACCAACTGCTTCTGCTTCTGCTCAATTTGCCCAAACCGTTCTCTATATGATTCCCGGTGGCGTTGGTCATTTGAATGGCACAGTGCTGGGAGTGGGTAACCAAGCCCTGGAAGGAGTTCATGTCCAGCTTGCCCCCGGAGGCTATCAAACTACTACCAATGCCCAGGGTCAGTATCAGATCATGAATATCCTTCCCAATGACTATGCCGTTACCTTCAGCAGATGGGGATATCTGGATAGCATCCAAAACATCACCATCGAAGAAGACGAAACCGAAATCCTGAACGTGACCATGACCCAGATGCCGACTGTCTCTGTGACCGGAACCATCAATGCTTCCGATACCGGAGCAGGTATCAACGGCGCTGGAATCCATCTGGTGGGTTATGATAACTACACAGTGGCCACAAACACCCAGGGTGAGTTCACCATTGCCGGCGTCTATACTGACCAGAGCTACGAATATACCATCGTGGCGGCTGGATATCAGAATGCAGAAGGAACCATCAACGTGGGTGCCACAAACTATTCGATGGGCACTATCGTGCTCAATGAAGTGGCCTATGCTCCCCGCCAGGTTCAGGCTGAGATCAATGATACCAATACTGCCACCACAGTATCCTGGCAGCCTCCGGATCCCACCGCTCTCGATTTGAGCCAGGGCTTCGAAGAAACACCATTCCCCTCAAATGACTGGACCCAGGTCATCACCAATACCGGTGAAGCCAATACCTCCGGCGTCTTCCCCACCTGGTGCAACTTCGGTTCGATTACCATCTCCGGAGTTCCAACAGGCCCTCACAGCGGTAACTACCAGGCAGGTCTCTGGTGGAGCTATGATTACCAGGATGAATGGCTGATCACTCCGCTCTTCAATTGCCCGCCTTCGGCATACCTGAGATTCTGGTCACACGTCTTCTACGGCTCCGAAAATGGAGATCATTACTACATCAAAATCTCCACCAACGGAGGTACAAGCTGGTCAATCCTCTGGGATGCATCCGCCCAAACAGGTGGCTGGAATTCCTATGCCTCGCCGATCACCCTCGACCTCAGCATGTATGAAGGCTTGCAGGTCAAGCTTGCCTGGCATGCCGAAGATCCGGAAAGCAATGACGGACTCTGGTATGTCTGGTTCATCGATGACGTCTATATCGGCAACGAAGTAACCGCCGTGGCCTTCGAACCTGCAGAATATGAAACCCGCTCGGCCAGTGGGAATGGCTTCCGCCTC
>JAQUHL010000326.1 GCA_028683635.1 Candidatus Cloacimonadota bacterium | reverse complement strand
CCCTGGATAGATCCGGTTACCCACACAATGGTTATTCAGGGCTATGCCTATGGCAGCGGTGTAGGCTGGATAACCCTCAACATCGATCCCAAGACCAAAACCGTTATCGGCTATGACAAAGCAGCTCTTCGGGAAGGTGTATTGGTCACGCTCTTTGAAGATCAATTCATCCCGGATGAGGTGATCGGCAAAAAGATTGAAGAACAGGTTGCCATTGCCGAGGCTGGTATGGATGAAGTGATCGGAACTGCAGGAGTTTATCTTTCAAGAGTAAATGTGGATGCTCAAAGTCTGATGGGCAACACGGTTGTCGACGCAATGCGCTATGAAACTGGAGCAGATTTCGCTTTCATAAACCTGGGAGGTATCCGCTCGGACATCCAGCAAGGACCTGTAACTTACCGAAACGTATTTGAAGTCATGCCCTTCGACAACCTGGTGATAAGTTTTACCTGCACCGGAGAATTCCTGAAACGTATCATTGAAACCAGGGTGGAAGGAAGCAGAGCGGGTCTCATTGTCTCCGGAACCAAGGTAGTTTATTCACGTAAACGCAAAAACTTTGATAGAGTTACCCAGCTCTATATAGACAGCAAGCCCTGGGATCCCAACAAAATCTATAAGGTAACCACCACAGATTTCATCATGCAAGGAAACGCAGGGCTCACTATCCTCACTCAGGTACCTGAGACAGATATTATTTATACCCAGATCAACCTGCGTGATTCAATCGTGAACTATTTCAAACGTAACTCACCAATCCGCACCAAGATAGACGATCGTTGGAAAAGGGATGACAATTCCAAACCCATGCCTGAGATCGAAAGCTATATGCAACAGCGGGTTCAGTAATCAGAAGCTATTTTAGGTCAGAAAACCCGGGGTTTAAATCCCGGGTTTTCTTGTGCAAAGCAAGCAGACCAGTGTTCCCAACAACCGTGTTGGAGAACTAACCCAAAAGCTCACTTTGTGAACCTACTACGAGTTTTTTGTAATCAGATAGGTGCTGCAAGATCTGTTTCCCAGATATTCCTGGTACCAAAAGAGCAGCGCAATTTTGCGAACTGCTATTTTCCAGCCACGCTCACTCCCTCACAACAGATCGAGGGATACCTTCTGCCTCCCATATTACGGGCCTAGTTTTCAATGGCAACCACGTTGTTCAGAGTGTCATAGACATTGCCCGACAGCATACAGTCCTTCACCCTGCCAACAAGTTTTCCACCCTGGATCAGAAAGCCACTTGCCACACCCACGGAGAAATCTCCATTGAGGATGTTTCCAGAGTGAGCACCCATCAGGGATTGCACGATGAGACCGTTATCGATCTGAGCGATCATTTCTTTCAAAGAGAGGTCACCGGTGCTGAGGTTAGCATTGATGACTCTGGCACCTGGCATTGTTTCCACGGAGTGCCGGAATCCATTTCCTGTGGGCTGCAGTCCAAGTTTTTGGGCGTAGTTCAGATCTGTTGGGATGGCTTTGAATACACCCTTTTCAAAGAAATGATACTTACTGGTTGGTGTTCCTTCCTCGTCGAAACCGGCGCAGAAGGCCATTTCCTCATCGAAGGGATTCTGAAAGTAGCTAAGCTTATCAGAGATAATGCGTTCTCCTATCCGGTTGCAGAGTGGTGAGATTTTGTTATAGTGATTGGAAGGATGGATTGCTTCATCGAGCCTCCAGGTTAAAGCATATACCGATGAACCCTGAAAGATCACTGGTAGCTTTCCGGTTTGGGGAACCACCTGCTCTTTGCTGATCCTGAAAAGCTCTATCATCTCGTCGATTTCGCTCACTGGAATCCATCCCGGTTTGGGACCCATGAAAAATGCCACCAGACCGGATCCTGTCCCCGGGAATATCATCTGAGCATATACACCAAAGCTGGATTCCAGGCGGGAAAGATCTGTCCCCTGGGAGTTACTGATCTGGACTTTCCCCGTCGAATACCAGATATTCAAATTGATCTGGGCATCGCTTCTGGCCTTTACGTAACTAATCAGCTCCTGTCCTTTCTGGATCAGATCCTTCTTGCTGATGTTTTCCAGGGATGGATCATAGGAATCAAAGCTTCTCACGGGGGTTGGTTTGGGAAAGCTGAATTTCACTTCCATGCCATTTTCCTGGGAGATCATTGCCTGTTTCACCATCTTGGCTGGATCAAGGAGATTTCTGGTATGGGCAAATCCGACTTTCCCATCTTTGATCAGGCGCAGCGAAAGACCTGAACTGAGCGAGGAATCAGCCTTGTCGAGTTTTCCATCATTGAAGCTGATCCCGTCTGAGCTTTCTTCTGTGTAATATACTTCTGCCTGTTCTGCCTGTTCGAGTGCCATTTTAATCAGCTTATCCATTATTTACCTCCCACGGTGAGTTCGCTGAAGAGGACGTGAGGCCCGCCATAACAGGAACGGATATTGGTTTGCCCCTTTCCACAGCCACCAGCTTCTTTGAGTACGAAATCGCTGCCTATCATCCAGACATTCATCAGAGTTCTATAGAGATTGCCGACAATATTGATATCCCGGATCATCCCTGCGAACTTGCCATTTTTGATCTTGTAACCATAATTCGCCCCGAAGGTGAAGTTCTCTCCAGAGGTTTGTCCACCCATCGGA
>JAQUHL010000325.1 GCA_028683635.1 Candidatus Cloacimonadota bacterium | reverse complement strand
ATCCATTTCTGCAGTGTTGGAAGCTTTGTAACGGATGAACCAGCCTACCAGTTTTTGAGTTTCGGGTTCCATGGTAAGAACAATATAATCCACATATTCATTGGTTTCGGAGCGGTATTCGAGGAGATTGCCCGGGTTTGGGTAATATAGAAATCACTGAAATGCAGCTTGGAATCCGCAGCTTCAAATCTATCTTCATAGGCGAGACTGAAAAGCCCGGTCTGGGCATTGAGAACAATGCCCAGCAGGCAGAACACGAGCAGGAAAACAGCTTTTTTCATCAGTTTGCTTTCAACCGGGTGCAGACATCAGCTTCGATTTTGGAAGCGATGGCTTCCGCTTTTTTGATCAGAGCATCAGAACGTTGGCAGATATCCTCGATAAAAGCTTTCTCGGTTACACCCTGAATGTTTATCAGGATGTTGTAGTACCCTGCTTTGGCGGCAGTCAGCGCTGTAAGGGCAGCAACTCCCGCATCGGACAGGGCATTGATGTTTCCGATGGCTGCGACCTTTTCCGCCAGCTTAAGAGCAGAGACGGCTATCTCCAGTGTCTCGAAGGGTACGAGGATAGCCTTCTGGGTGGCAGATTCGATCCTCTGGGTGCGGATGGTGATTTCCTCATCCGTCTTTTTGGGAAGCCTTATGGCATCCATCATAGCATAAAATGCATCAGTATCTTTATCGATGCAATCGAGGGCATTTTCTTTGATCACCTGCCCCTGGGGAGCGAGTTCACGAGCCTCTTTCTGAACTTTTTCATAGCCCTTTTTATCGATAGTGAGGTTTGACACCATTGCCGAGAGGGCTCCGGACATTGCTGCACAAAGGGCTGCCACGCTGCCACCACCCGGTGCTGGGGCATCAGTGGAGAGAAGATCGCAAAATTCATCCACGCGCATCTTTGCCAAAGCATCTTGTTTGGCAATTGCATATTCTATAACTTTTTTATCCAGTTCGAAGGGACTAAGCTCGGCAAGACCCATGGATTGAACAGCGGTTTCCATGATCATCTTTTCGGGAATGCCAGTGCTTTCCTTCATCTTGTTCAGATAGTATTTGCCCGAATCGATGAGCGCGGCTTTGGGGATCAAACCGACCAATTCGCTGCCGGTTATCTGAATGCCCATTTCATTGGCCAGTTCTCGCACCTTATCGAGAACCAGGTGGGGAGGGGTAACCTTGTAATTGGTGAGGTTGATGCTGATCTGGGCACGGTTGTAACTATCAATATACCAGCCAACTGCTTTGCAGTGAGTAAAGAGCCCCGGGGTGATGATCTTGTTTCCCTTTTCATCCTTCAGAAGTTTGCCATTGGCATCGCGGGCAGGCTTGCCGCTTTCCCGGATAGTGAGAGCGAGGTCGTGAGCCTTCTTTTTGTCCCTGGTATTGAGATTGATGTTGTAGGCAATGAGGAATTCGCGGGCACTAATGGCGGTGGCACCGGATTTGGCATTGAAGATATGCGGTCCAAAATCAGGCTTCCAATTGGGATCTTTGGCCTTTTCGGGGAGTGCTTCATACTCACCCGATCGGACATTTGCCAGGTTTCTCCAATCTTCCCGGGTGGCAGCATATTCATAGAGGTAAACCGGGATGCCAAGTTCTCTGCCAACCCGCTCACCCAGAACCTTGGCATAGTGGACGCAATCCTCCATGCTCATCCCGGAGATCGGGATGAATGGACACACATCGGTAGCCCCCATGCGAGGATGCTCGCCATGATGAACGCTCATATCTATCAATTGAGAGGCAGTTTTGATAGCCTGAAAGGCAGCATCCACAACTGCTTCAGGTTCACCAGCCATGGTAAAGACCGTACGGTTTGTGTCCGCTCCTGGATCGACGTCCAAAAGGACAACATTGTTCACATTTCTGATCGAAGCTGCGATTGCTTCAAGGATGGATTTATCTCTACCTTCGCTAAAATTGGGCACACATTCCATCAGTCTCATGATTCACCTCTTGCTTTGTGTATTTTCACTTTGATTATTTTCTTCTCTGTTGCTTGTAAAACCTGGATTCGGTAGTTTCCTATATAGATGAGCTGCCCAGGTTTGGGGATGCGTTCCAAATGCTCGATGATGAGCCCGGCAAGGGTTTCATAATCACCATCCGGAAGTTCTATATCATATTCATCTGCCAAGCGATCGATTTCGATATCTGCCTGGGCAAGCCAGGTATTGGCAGCAATTTGCTCCACATCTTTGATTCCTTCCTCGATATCATATTCGTCTTCGATATCGCCGACAATTTCTTCCAGGATGTCTTCCATAGTAACTAATCCAGCAGTTCCTCCGTAGGAATCAACGATGATCGCCATGCTGCGACGCTTGGATTGCATTTCTTTCAATAGGACATCCAAATCAGTGTTTTCAGGGGCAAAATAGGGTTCATGGAGATATGCTCCTGCTGTGGCAGTATCGGTTGCTTCTTTTTTCAAAAGATCGTAGATGATCAGTACTCCGATGATGTCGTCAAGGCTTTGCCGATACACCGGATAACGGGTATACCCTTCTGCCCTGGCGAGTTCCAGAATCTCTTCACGGGGGGCGGATTCGGGGATGGCGACAATTTCCGTGCGGGGGATCATGATGTTCCGGGCTTCTTGTTCACGGAATTCGA
>JAQUHL010000324.1 GCA_028683635.1 Candidatus Cloacimonadota bacterium | reverse complement strand
CTGGCGGATTCGTTCACGGGTAACCTGGAAGATGTTTCCCACTTCTTCGAGGGTGCGGTGATAGCCATCATCGATGCCAAAGCGGAGGCGAATGACGCGCTCCTCTCTGGTGGTGAGAGTTTTTAGCACCTCATCCACCTGTTTCTTGAGCAGGGAGCGTTCGGCAAGGCGTTCCGGAGAAATAATGGTTCTATCCTCGATAAAATCTCCCAGGATGCTATCCTCGCTATCGTGGCCGATGGGTTTATCCAGAGAGACTGGTTCTTTGGAGATGGAAAGGATGTTTTTGATCTTCTCAACGGGGATATCCAAGACCTCGGAAATCTCTTCGGGATAGGGATCTCTGCCCAGTTTTTGCATCAGACGGCGGCTGGTGCGGTTGATCTTGTTTATGGATTCGATCATGTGGACGGGAATACGGATGGTTCTGGCCTGGTCGGCAATGGCGCGGGTGATGGATTGACGGATCCACCAGGTGGCATAGGTGCTGAATTTATAACCCTTGCGATAGTCATATTTTTCCACAGCCCGCATGAGCCCGGTATTGCCTTCCTGGATGAGATCGAGAAATTCCAGACCCCGGTTGTTGTAGCGCTTGGCGATACTAATGACGAGGCGGACATTGGCTTCGATCATCTCGTTCTGGGCTTTTTCCTTGATGCGTTCGGCACGCTCGATCTCACGCAGGAGAAAGACGAGTTCATTGCCGGTCATTTTGGTTTCCAGCTCGACCCGGCGGATCTTTCGGCGGGCATTTTTTATCATTCGCAGGGTTTCGACAAAGATGTTGGGATCCATCTTGGTTTCGGTTTGGACTTCTTCAAAATCCTCATCTGATTTCTTGGCTCTTCTGCCAAAAGTGCAGATCTCATCAATCGTGTAGCGCTTGATTCGGGTCAGGTTATTGATGATGTGATTGCTTTCTTCGATGCGATCCACCAGGCTGCGGATACGATAGACCATGCGCTTGATGAGTTTATCGTTGTAGCTCACCTCGCAAAAGGTATCGATCAGAAGCTGGCGCAGGACGTCAATTTCCTCCTGACGATTAGCAGTGCCGGTATCGTCAAAATCGCAATTATCGAGAATCTCGCCTACTTTGTCGAAGGTAACTTCATTGTCTTTGAGAATTTCCTTGAATTTGTCGATGATCTTCACATCCTGGTTTTTATCGATCCAGGCCCCGATATCGACCTTGAAGATCTGGTCGAGCCGAACCCGGCGTTCACGATAACGGTGCAGGAAGCTATACATTTCCCTGAGGGTACTGCCGGATTTGAAGACATTTTGATTGATCATCTTTTGGAAAGTCTCGATCTTTTTCGCCACCCGGATCTCACCCTCACGGTCCAATAGCGGAACCCTACCCATTTCCCTCAGGTACATACGAACCGGATCGTCAAAATAACGCCGGGTTTTAAACTTTTTGGGGGCAACTGGTTTCTTGATGCCGGAAGCGCCTCTGGTGACCCTTTTTTCGGTCTCGTCAATGATCTCAATTCCGTCCTGTCCCAAATCGAAGATAATATCATCCACCTTATCCAGGAAAAATGGACTATTGGGCAAAACATCGTTAATCTGTTTGAAGGTGATATACCCGGTTTCCTTACCGAGTTCTACCAGTTTTTTCAAACATTCATTGTAAGTAATCATTAAAGCTCCTCTTCAGGTTTTAGAAAAATCCCAGGTTACTGAAAGCCTTTAAGACAGTATAAGGGATTTCATCCTCTTAGTGTAAAATTTTATTCACGACCTTTTTGGTCATGCTTCGATACTCACGAACCAAGGCTTCCTTTTGTTTGAGGAACTCCATATCCTGCGGATTTTTTTCTATCATCCGGTCAAGCTCGTCCAGATCATGCTGGACCTTGCGGATCTTCACCTGTTTCAAGGTATCTTCAAAACGCATTGAGGGCAAATCCTCGAAAAGAAGGTCGGCCAAACTATCCCGCACTGCGGCATCCCCGATAGCATCGAGAAGCGTCGCCGGAGCTTCAAGCTCCCTGGCACGGTCATGCTCGACTAAAAACTTATAAATCTTCTTATAGCTTACATTATAAAAATAATCTTCCGTGAGTTCCTGGGCAAGTAAATAATAATCGTGCTCGCTTCTGAGGGCGAGGGCCAGAAGATAGCGTTCCTCCTGGTGTGTATCCAGGTGCGAGCCTGGAGTGGCAAGCGGAGCATCCTTTTGGGAAGTGAGCCTCAGCTTTTGATTCAGGGTGCTTTGCCTGATATCAAAAGCTTCGGAGATGTCCTTGAGCAGCAGTTCTTTGCTTATGGGGTCCTTGATCAGACGCACCGCATCAAGGAGTTGTTCGATCCTCTCTGAGGTTCCCAGTTCTGTGCTTTGGGGCTGGGCATAATACTCGATGATGTGCAAAGCAGATTTGATCCTGGCTTTCAGGGCCTCGGCTCCGTGCTCCAAAATGAAGGTATCCGGATCGTGACCCTGGGGAAGCTCGATCACGTGCGGGCTCAAACCCTTGCTGAGGCATAGCAGGGCACCGCGGATGGCGGCCTTTTTACCGGCATTGTCACCATCATAAAGCATATAAATGTTGTGCGTGTATCGTACCAGAAGGTAGATCTGCTCATCTGTGAGTGCTGTGCCCAGGGTGGCA
>JAQUHL010000032.1 GCA_028683635.1 Candidatus Cloacimonadota bacterium | reverse complement strand
TCTACGACTCATTGTTACCCGTTGCCAACGATCCAGATTACTTTGGGGATCAAGTTATCATTGACGAAAATGAGGGGATTATAAACTTGGTCGAAAGAGCTTTGATAAATTCATCGATATGGGATCTGGATACTACTCTGGAAATGGTTAGAAACCATAATGGATATTGTATCCCTGCTCATATCGATGCAGAGCGGAATAGCATTATCAGCCAGCTTGGTTTCATACCCGATCCTGGAGTTTTTCCTGCTTTAGGGATCACTGCCCGTCTGGAGATAGATGAGTTTCTGATCAGCCACAAAGAACTTAGAGGATGCTCCTTTCTTCGCTGTTCTGATGCTCATTATCTTGGAGATTTGGGCGTTGGATTTACAGATCTCTTTGTACATGAACCAAGTATCCGGGAGCTGGATCTGGCTGCCCGAAAGATAGATAAAAGAATTATTAAAATATAGATAGTGAGCGGGAATCTGCTTTACTTAGTTAAGGAGAAATGATGACCCAGTTTGACAACGCACTCTTTGCTCAGTTGCGGGATGTCATTGCAGAGAAAAAGAGCCTGCAGAATCCTCTGATTGAAGTACTTCGCCAGGCGCAGGAGATCTTTGGCTATCTCCCGATTGAAGTACAGGAATTTATTGCTGCCGAGATGAATATACCGGCAAGTAAGATCTATGGAGTGGTAACCTTCTACAATTTCTTCTCCATGAAGCCTCGTGGCAAGCATATGTTAAACGTCTGCACCGGCACTGCCTGCTACGTCAAGGGAGCACCAAAGGTAATCCAAATGCTTTCCGAAGAACTCGGGATTAAGATGGGAGAAACCACGAAAGACGGTCTTTTCACGATGAGTGCCGTTCGGTGCGTCGGTGCATGTTCACTTGCCCCTGTCTTCGTCATAGGCGAAGATACCTTTGGCAGGGTAGAGAAAAAAGATCAGCTCAAGGCCATATTCGCAAAGTATAAAGCCTAAGAAAACATGCAAGATATCTCATTACATCTCTTGGATATAATTGAGAATTCTGTTCGTGCCGAAGCAAAACTTGTGAAGATCAGAATTATTAATGATGCTTCCGAGAATTTGCTCAGGTTGATCATCGAAGATGATGGCATCGGAATGGATGCTGCCACCTTGGATGAAGCTCAGAATCCTTTTTATACCAGCAAGGTCGAAAGAGTCAAAAAGGTTGGCTTGGGTATCCCACTCTTCAAACAAAATGCGGAGCTTTCAGGGGGTGAGTTCAATATAACCAGCGAACCTGGTTATGGAACTGTGCTCCGGGCAGATTTTGAGCTGGATCACATAGACCGTATGCCGCTTGGAAATTTGAAAGATACACTTTTGGGGTCGATTATCGGCCATCAGGAGGTCGATTATGCCATCAATCTAATCTTTCGGGAAAGAGGTATGGAGCAAACCTTTCATTTCGACGCTGCGGCCATCAAAGAAGAACTCGGTGAAATCCCGCTAACCTATCCAGATGTTATCGAATACATCGAACAAAGTTTAATTGAAGGAATACAAAATACAAACATGGAGGATGTCTGATGAAAACACTGACAGACCTTAAGAAAATCCGCGAAAAAGCTCAGGAAGAAATGAAACTGAGAGGCGGCAACGTACGCATGAAAATAGTGGTCGGGATGGGAACATCCGGGATCGCGATGGGTGCCCGTGAAGTAATGAAGACTTTCCTGGAAGAGATCTCAGCAAGAAATCTTACCGATGTCCTCGTTACGCAAACAGGTGAAAAGGGACTCTCTTCAATGGAGCCTGTGGTTGACCTTATCGAAGAAGGAAAACCGAAGATCACTTATGGTAACATGACACCTGAAAGGGTGAAAAAGATCGTAGTCGAGCACATTGTCAATGGAAGAATAGTCTCCGATTATGTTGTCGCTACCGGCAATTGAAGCAGGAGGATGATTCCATGTCTCTGAAACGTATTGACCTCCTGATCTGCTGTGGTTCTGGCTGTGTTTCTGCCGGAGCTCTTAAGGTGAAGGAAAGGTTTCAGCAAGTATTGCACGAGCGTGGGCTCGTCAATGAGATCAACATCATCGAAACCGGATGTATGGGGCCTTGTGATTATGGCCCTGTGATGATTGTTTATCCGGAAGGTACATTTTACAAGCATGTCACCGTCGAAGATGTGGATTTGATAGTAGAAGAACATTTCATCAAAGGCAGAGCGGTAAAGAAGCTTCTGATCCAGGATGCCGATGATAAAGTGTTCAGCACTACAAAGGACATACCCTTTTATCAAAAACAAGTGAAAGTAGCGCTTGCCAATTGCGGTTATATCGATCCCGAAAGCATTGAAGAATATATTGCTATCGGTGGATATGAGGCTTTGGGTACAGCTTTGACCACAATGACGCCTCAACAGACAATCGATGTCGTGAAAGAATCAGGGCTTCGTGGCCGGGGTGGTGGTGGCTTTCCTACCTATATGAAATGGCAGATGGTTCACGACCAGAAAGCAGACCAAAAATACATCATTTGCAATGGCGACGAAGGTGATCCTGGTGCATTCATGGACCGTTCTCTTTTGGAAGGCGATCCCCATCGTATCCTGGAAGGAATGATGTTGGCAGCCTATGCCATAGGTGCTTCCAAGGGATTCTTTTATATTCGTGCAGAATATCCATTGGCCATCAAACGCATCAAATTGGCAATTGAACAGGCAAGAGCATTTGGCTTGATCGGAAACGACATCTTCGATACGAAGTTCTGTTTTGATGCAGAAGTCCGCACTGGTGCCGGAGCATTTGTCTGCGGCGAGGAAATGGCTCTGATCCACTCGATTGAGGGTGGACGCGGCAATCCCACTCCCAAACCTCCCTATCCGGCAGTCAAAGGGCTCTGGGACAAACCTACCGTGGTGAACAACGTGGAAACCATCGGCAACCTGATCACCATTTTCCTCAAAGGTGCCAAGTGGTTTTCTTCCATGGGAACCAGCACCAGCAAGGGAACGAAGGTATTTGCTCTGACTGGAGATATCAAAAATACCGGCCTGGTGGAAGTCCCGATGGGTATCACTCTGCGGGAGATGATCTTCGAAGTCGGCGGTGGAATCACCAAAGACAAAAAGTTCAAAGCTGTCCAATTAGGCGGTCCTTCCGGGGGATGTCTCACCACTGAACATCTCGATGTTCCCGTGGATTATGAAACCCTGAAAGAAAAGGGTGCCATGATGGGTTCCGGCGGTGTGATCGTTATGAACGATGATAACTGCATGGTCAACGTGGCAAAATACTTCCTCGATTTCTCGGTTGATGAATCCTGCGGAAAGTGCTCTCCTTGCCGGATCGGTCTCAAGCAAATGTATGATATCCTCGAAAAGATCACTGCTGGCGAAGGCAAAGAAGGGGATATCGAAGAACTGCTTCGTTTGGGCGAAACGATTAAACAATTGTCTCTCTGCGGTCTTGGGCAGACGGGTCCGAACCCGGTTCTCAGTACCATCCGCTATTTCAGAGATGAATATGAAGCCCACATTCGTGATCACACCTGTCCAACAAAGGTGTGCCAGGCTTTGATGCACTATCAGATCGACAAGGATAAATGCATCGGTTGCTCGTTGTGTTCCCGCAAATGCCCTGTTTCCTGCATTCCGGGAAGCCGGGAGGATAAATATACCATCACTCAGGTGGATTGCATCAAATGCGGAAATTGCTTTGACGTATGCCCGGTAAAAGCCATCTCCAAGGTGGCAGGAATGCATCCCGATGTGAAATCACAAAAAAACTCCGTATCAGAGAAACCCGATTGGGGTTTTGAGTCTGATCACTAAAGGAGAAGAATATGTACAAAGAAATATGTGGAAAATATGCTCCCACAAAGGACAACCTGATCTACATCCTGCATGAGATTCAGGACACCCATCCTCAGCATTACATCTCCGAGGAAGCCGTCCAGGTTATTTCGGATTATCTGAAGATACCTTCGAATCACATTTATGGAGTGCTTACGTTCTACTCGATGTACAGCACAAAACCACGCGGGAAAAACATCATCCGCCTCTGTGAATCTCCACCTTGTTACATCAAGGGGAGCGACAACATTCTTCGCAAACTCAAAAACGCACTGAACATCAAAGTGGGTGAAACCACCCAGGACGGATTGTTCACGCTTGAGCTTGCGGCCTGCCTTGGAGTCTGCGGTAATGCACCGGTTATGATGATCAACGACGACGTCTATGGTGATCTGACCGAAGAAAAGGTAGATGAGATCATTACCAAGATCAGAGGAGGGAAATAATGAAATACTTCCGCTCACATATCCTCGTAGGTATCAACGAAACTTCCGTTGCTGCCGGAGTCCACGATTTCGTAGCAGAACTGCGCCAGGAAATCAATAAACACAGTCTTCAGGAAGAGATCAATATCCTCGAGACAGGTCCCCTTGGTTTTTTTGGTAAAGGTATCTGCTTAACCGTCTTCCCCGAAAACGTAAATTATGAAAACGTCAAATCGGAAGATATTCCGGAACTGGTCAGTGAGCATTTCCTCAAGGGCCGTCTTGTAAAACGCCTGATGCTCGATTCTTCCGGTAAATTCAGTCCCAAATTCAATTACGACCAGCGGATCGTGCTGCGTAATTCTGGAATTATCGATCCCGAAAGCATTGATGAATATCTCGGTGTCGGTGGCTATGAAGCCTGGGAGAAAGCACTGCTTAATATGACTCCTGAAGGGATCGTTGCCGAAGTGAAAAAATCCGGTCTTCGTGGCCGTGGTGGTGCAGGGTTCCCTGCTGGCCTGAAATGGAGCTTTACTGCTCCGCTTAAGGCAGAGCAGAAGTATGTGGTTGTCAATGCCGATGAAGGTGAACCCGGAACCTTCAAAGACCGTTTGATCATGGAAGGTGATCCCCACCAACTCCTCGAAGGCATCATGATTTGTGCCCGTGCCGTTGGTGCCACCAAAGCCTGGATCTATATCCGTGGTGAGTATAAACTCTGCATCAACCGCTTAAACCACGCTATCGAGCAATGTAAGGAATATGGCCTTCTGGGCAGGAACATTTTCGAAAGTGGGTTTGATCTTGATATCGAGATCAAAATCGGAGCAGGAGCCTATGTATGCGGCGAAGAAACTGCTCTGATCGAATCACTCGAAGGAAATCGTGGAAATCCGCGCTGGAAACCACCCTTCCCGGGTGTTGAAGGCCTTTGGAAGTATCCAACGGTTGTGAATAATGTCGAGACCCTTGCCAACGTCCCTTACATCATTAAAAATGGAGCTGAGGAATTCCTCAAGTATGGAACACCTGAATGTCCCGGAACCAAGGTATATACCATCCTTGGTGATGTGGCCCATCCCGGGCTTTGCGAAGTCGATATGGGTGCCACCCTGCGTACTGTGATCAATGAGTATGCTGGAGGCATGAAGAAAGGCTTCAAGTTCAAAGCCGCCTTAGTTGGTGGAGCAGCCGGTGTCATCCTTCCCGAGAAAATGCTCGATGTCAAGATGGATTTCCACAGCCTGAACCAATATGCTGCCGTTCTCGGTAGCGGTGCCATCCTGGTAATGAACGAGCACCAGAGCATTGTCGATATGTTGTGGTCGATCTTACGTTTCTTCCGTCACGAATCCTGCGGGAAGTGTTCACCCTGCCGCAACGGTACACAGCAGCTCTATAGCCTGATCTCCAAGATCAAGGCTGGAGAAGGTACGATGGATGATGTCGAGCTGATGCTCACCATCGCCCAAACCATGCAGCAGACCTCTTTCTGCGCTCTCGGTCAATCTCCTATCATGGCTATTCGCAGTGCCATAGAGAATTTCCGCGAAGAGTTCGTAGATATCACAAGTAAATAAAAGCGAGGATTATATATTATGGCAAAAACAGTTAATGTCTGGATAGATGGAGTTCACCTGGAAGTGCCGGATTCGATGACGATCATCGAAGCTGCAGACAAGCAGGGAATCAATATTCCCCGGCTTTGCTACCATCCCGATCTTCCCCCCACTGCCAACTGTGGAGTCTGTGTCGTTGAAATCACAGGCAATCCGGTTCCCAAAAGAGCCTGTTGCACACCAGTTGCAGAAGGAATGAAGATCACCACCAATACCAATAAACTCAGGGCTTACCGCAAGACCCTGGTTGAGATGATTCTTTCCAATCATGAAGTAGTTTGCCCAACTTGTGCAGCAAACAACAAATGCGAATTGCAGAGCCTGGCAAACAACCTGGGAGTAGATCCCGATGCTCTTCCCTCGATTCTGCAAAAGAAGAAAGTGGATGATAGCTCTTTTTCAATCATCCGGGATGTAAACAAATGTATCGCCTGCGGACGCTGTGTGACGGTCTGTAACGAAGTGCAGACTGTTTATGCGCTTACCTTCAGCGACCGTGGTATCGATGCCCATATCGATACAGCTTTTGGCTTGGGAATGGCAAACAGTCCCTGCGTAAATTGTGGACAGTGCACAGTCTATTGCCCCACCGGTGCGCTTAGGGAAAAGAGCGAGATCGATGCAGTTTGGGAAGCTATTTTGGATCCTGACAAACACGTTATTGTCCAGGAAGCTCCTGCCATTCGTGTGTCTCTGGCCGAGGAATTTGGCATGGAACTGGGTACAGTGACCGCCAAGAAGATGTATGCTGCCCTACGCAAGATTGGCTTTGATTCGATCATGGACACCAATTTCACTGCCGACCTCACCATTATGGAAGAAGGCACCGAATGCGTGGCCAAGCTCAAATCCGGTAGTAAACGTCCTTTGATCACCTCCTGTTCACCTGGCTGGATAAAATTCATGGAAACATACTATCCTGATCTGGCAGATTGCGTATCCACAGCAAAATCCCCCATGTCCATGTTTGGAGCTCTCTCAAAAACCTACTATGCTCAAGAGCAGAAAATTGATCCTGCCAAGATAGTTTCCGTGGCCATCATGCCCTGCACAGCCAAGAAATTTGAGGCCAGACGTCCTGAACTTAAAGATTCAGGCTTCCAGGATACGGATTATGTCCTCACCACCCGCGAGTTTATCCGCATGATCAAAGAAGCTGGGATCGATTTCAAGCACGTCAAAGAAGAAGAGGCTGATGCTGGTATGAGCTTCTATACCGGAGCCGGAACCATTTTTGGTGCCACCGGTGGCGTTATGGAAGCTGCCATCCGTTCTGCCTATACCCTGGTAACCGGTCAGGAATTGGAAGCCATTGATATCCAGGCCGTTCGTGGTCTGGAAGGAGTCAAGGAAGCTACCATTCCAGTTCCAGGTTTTGGCGATCTTAAGGTTGCAGTAGCCCATGGCTTATCCAATGCCCGCATCGTTATGGATAAAATCCGCGAAGGCCTTGCTACCAAGGGAGAATCCCCCTGGCACTTTGTGGAGATCATGGCTTGTCCCGGTGGTTGTGTTGGCGGTGGTGGCCAGCCCTATGGCAACAATATGGCCATGCGCGCCCGTCGTGGTCAGGGCCTTTATCAGGAAGATAAAAACCTGCCCATCCGCAAATCCCACCACAACCCCGAAGTAAAGAGAATCTATGAACGCTTCATCGGCGAACCAAATTCTCCGCTGGCTCATAAACTCCTGCATACCCATTACTTCAAACGCTCGGTCAGTAACGGACAGGTGGTCGAAGAAGTAACCCACAAACACCATTAATATCAAACTAACACATTAGTATAAGCAAGGCCGGTCGGTAAAAAGACCGGCCTTGTTCTTTTGGGAAGATGCAGGAATGGAAAAGAAAAGCCAGTACAAGAAGGGAAAAGAAAGTAAAAAGACCGTTGCACATCCCGATTTATCGAAATACGGACTTCCAAATATGCTGTTTGTGAGGTTGATTTTTGTAAATCTATACCTGCCCACCACCCTAAAAGGAGTTGGGCTTTTTGAACAGGCAACTCCATCACCTCTGTCGACCGGAGCTCGACAGCCCAAATAGGGGTGGTGACGTCCTCGTCACCACAAAGGGCTAATTCTTTTTTTTACTTCCGTTTACAGGGGCTCTGGCTTCGCCTCGCACCCTGCCTATGATCTGTCGCCCACTGGGCTTTTCCGTCCCTGCTTGGCAGCGTTAATCACTTCTTAATCTACCCTTAATCAAGCGTTAATAATTAACGCTTGATTAAGGGTAGATTAAGAAGTGATTAACGCCTTCAAGCAAGGAAGATTCACCCGATGTCTCGTGGAATGACGGATAGGCTGGGATTAGGTGTAGGTCGAAGCCCTACTCCTTTTAGGGTGGTGGGTGGGAATAGATATACAAAAATTAGCCTCACAACCAGCATATTTGGGAGTCTGTATTTCGATAAATCGGGATGTGCAACGGTCTTGAACATTGTTTCTACTTGGAGAAACGCTGATTTGATCATCAACAGGCAAGAGGAGTGGGATTCAAAACATGATAGAAAGGTGCTTATGGGGGAGAGTAAGGGATTCGAATTGCTAATACAAGCTCGACGGCAGTTGAGCTTCAAAAAAGCTATTTATGGCGGAGAGTCAGGGATTCGAACCCTGGGTTCCCGTGAAGGAACAACGGTTTTCGAGACCGTCCCGATCAACCACTCTGGCAACTCTCCACGTTCTATCTTTTGCTTTTGAAAAATTCGCTCAAAAGGAGTGAGCATTCATTGCCCAGGACACCGCTGATAACCTCGGGATGATGGTTGAAGCTCTTATCTTTGAGGACGTTGTAAATCGAGCCCACGGCTCCGGCTTTGGGATCACGGGCAGCAAAAACCAAGCTGCCGAGCCTTGCCCAGATCATAAGTCCGGCACACATCAGGCAGGGCTCCAAGGTTACATACAGCGTATATTCCTGCAGGAACTTGATTTTGGAGCTTAGGATTTTGTCAATGAGCAATTTCTCCGCATGGGCGAGGGGATTATGGTTTTGGCGGGTTCGGTTGTGATCCGAGAGGATTAGTTCCCCAGTTTTGACCAATACTGCCCCGATAGGGATTTCGTTTTCACTCAAAGCTTTATGCGCCTCGCTGAGGGCAAGGCGCATAAAAGGTTCGTGTATGCTGTGGGCAGACACTTTATTTCATCAACATGGTTTTGATAACGTGGGTCTGCGCAGGAGTTTTGACCCGGACGAAATAGATACCGGAGGATACCCTGCGCTGGCTGGCATCCTGTCCATTCCATTGCAATATCTGGTTGCCTGCCTGCATCAAACCTGCATATATAGTATTGACTTTTTGACCTTTAATATTATATACATCGAGTGTTACATGAGATGCTTTGCTCAAAGAGAATGCAATGTTGGCAGTTGGATTGAAAGGATTGGGATAGATCTTGAGTCCACTCAGGGCTGGCTGAATCAAATCCTGGTTGGCAACGGGATAGTTTACCACCCGCATATAACCTTGGTGGATTCCTGCACTATCAGGATTCAGGGTGAGGGAAAGCCCATGATTCAGATTGTATTGGTAATCTCCGAGATGGAACCAGACTGTGTAGTTTTCGGGCAGGTTTACCGGTTCAAAATTGAGGGTGAGTGCTTCAGTGGAGGGAATGTTCAGTTCGAAGTTCCAGATTTTGGTCTGGTCTTCGGTGAGGGAGAGCGGATACTGATACTCAGAGTCCAGCTTGTTTTCCGTAAAGGTGGTATCTGTTTCCGCGCTTCGGGTAAGATACATACTCAGCCCATTAAAGGGTTTACCAAATGGTTCAGGGAGATCCAGGCGGAAATCGTAGGTGTCGGTGCTGTGGGGAGTGACGCCGATAGTGAAGCCATCGGTATCGGCACCGCTTTGTGTGCAGGATACGTTCAGATGCCACAGAGGATCCGCCTGATCGATGGAAGGACCATCGTAATAGGGAACGAAGTTTATCATGCTGGTGATGAACAGGGAGCCATAACACTTGATCCAGAAGGATTCATAGGGCAGGATCTGATCGGTGAGGACGTATCTTCCCTCCCGATAGACATATATGGCTTTGGAGATCAGGCGTTGTTCCATCATTTCGCTGAATTTGAACAGAGTGCCATTTACCCAGAAGCGTAGATCTTTGATATTGTAGGCGCATAAATGGGGATTGGGAATAAGGTTCCAGCCATTGGTCAGAGCAAAGGAAGTGCTGTCTCTCAGCACAGGGCTCAGGGTGCTGTAGAAGGCAGGGTCTGGGCTTTGGACAAAGTAGCCGTAACCAAAGCTGAAGGGTTGGTAGTTCATCCATTGATGCTCATAATCGAGCACATAACCCAGAGAGTTCTGACCAAAGATATCGGTGACGTTAAAGGTCGAAGTATCCCAGGGATTGGCAAACATGTTCCATTCGTTTGTGGTATAGAGAAAGGACATTGCCGGCACGATCCCAAAAGTGTAATCCGAATAGTAGCGGGTTCGCACTCCATCGATGGCATAGAGATCTATCACAAACTTGCAGGCTTGCATATCAGCCTGGGAGGGGAAGGAATAGTTGTAGCTATTGGTTACTGCAGGCAGGTTTCCGGATAGCCACAAGCTATCCGTGGCATTGATGATGGAAACATCGAAGTGATCTACAAGGAAGGGATATTGGGTGGACCAATAGAAGGTGATATTTGTGCCACCCTGATAGATTCTGTTGGGTTGCGAGCTGTGAATGGCCTTGGGCTGAAGGTTGCCCCAATACAGAGTCATGGATCTAAGATCGGCACTGCTGTTTGTATAGACGTAGTCACCCTCCAAAAGGTTTGCCCAGGTTCCGTTTCCTGAATCATACAAATAGAGCTTCTCCGCTCTTTCAAATGTGTCGGAAGCAGAGATTTTGAGGCTCTGGCCGACTTGGTCGGAACGAACTCTCATTACCCAGGATTTGACCTCTTCCTCTTCATCATAAAAGCCCTTGATCTCGCGGGAGAGATAAGTTCCGCCGCTTCCCCAATACTGCTGCCAGAAGGCGTTCCACACATAGTTTGAGCCTGAGGGTGTGCCGGTGGATACATCATAATAGATGTCCTGAGCATCCGAGGCAAATG